>DAOVNW010000009.1 GCA_030630095.1 Candidatus Omnitrophota bacterium | reverse complement strand
TTCCCTTTTTCCATATGTCAACAGTCCATTTGGTATCGTTTTTTTGCTGTTTTTTGTCTTGTTGCGCGCTAACCGTATATATAAAACCTAACTGAATGAGACTTATAATAAGAATACAAATTGATTTAATCTTCATAACTTTAACTCCTTATACCTAAAAGAAGATATCATTATTTGCGTGAATTAGCAAGGAAATTTTGGACATCATGTGGAAATGGGAAGGGGGATATTATGTATCTTCCCATTCCCAACTCATGAAAAGAAATAACTTGACTGTATTACTGTTTCGGTGTAAAAAAGATTTTATATTTATTATATCGCAGAAGAAAAAGATATTTCTATAATACAACAAAAGCGAGGAGGTTTTTTTGTATGCGCGCTATATATAAAAACAAAAAATTATTTTTGTTAGTAATTTTTGTAATAACGGGGTTGCTTTCGGCTATTTCGGTAGTTTCCTCTCAAGCGGATGAAAACTTAAGCGACAAAGAAATAATAAAGAGATTTAATAAAATTTTTTATTACTCTTACGCATGGAGGAAGGACAACCCAAAATGGTTGGGGGTACCTTCTTTACAGAATCCCTGCGATAATTGGGTTATACAGGAAATAATATGTGAGGTAAAACCTGATTTTATAGTTGAAACAGGTACTTTTATGGGAGGTACCGCTTTATTTTACGCAACTGTCCTTGAAAAAGTTAATAAAAATGGAAAAATTATAACCGTAGACATCAAACCGCAAGTTGAAGAAGCAGCCAAGGTGGATATATTTAGGGAGCGGGTGGAAGTCATTAAAGGAGACTCTGTATCTCCGGAAGTAATTAATGCGATAGCCAAAAAGGTAAAAGGCCATAAAACGCTTGTTGTTCTTGATTCATGTCATGAAAAAGAACATGTTTTAAAGGAATTGAAAATGTACTCTAATTTTGTATCTTTAAATAGCTATATAGTAGTTCAGGATACACATATAGATGGACGTCCGACTTTACCCGGTTTCGGCCCCGGCCCCATGGAAGCAGTAGAAGAATTTTTAAAAACTACTAAAGATTTTAAAATAGATTACGATAGAGAAAAATTTTTGCTTACATTTTGCCCTTCAGGTTTTTTGAAAAGAATAAAATAAGCTAAATTTTGATCTACTTTTGGTTGTAAAATTTTGGGTTTGCATGGTCATGGAATTGGACGTATATTAAGGAGATATTTAAATGAAAAAGAAGGGATTATCTATTTGCCGTAGAGTATGGTTGATTCTGGTTGTTTCGGTGTCGGCTGTATTAATCAATATTGTAGGTTTGGCTGATACAAAATCTGCCATAGGAAAAGAGACGAAACTCTATCTTGTAGGCATGGGGCCGGGTGATTTAGGCCTTCTCACGTTTAGAGCTGTTAAAACAATAGAGATGTCCGATGTGATTATATGCTCTCAGAGTATACGAGAAAAATTTGCTCAATATATCAAAGGAAAAGAGATTGTTGATTCATACGAGTGGGCATGGCTCTATTATAGTACAAGTCCAGGTAATCTTACCGATAGAGAGTATCAAGGGTATCTAAAAAATAAAAAGGAACGCGTTGAGATAGTAGCTAAGGTGCGAAAGGCAGTAAGCGAGGGAAAGACTGTTTCGATTCTTGATTACGGAGACCCGCTTATTTATGGCTCTTATGTTTGGTACATAGAGGAACTTGAAGATTTAGAGCCTGTAGTTATCCCGGGAGTAAGTTCATTTAACGCGGCAAACGCGGCATTGAAAAAATCTATAACAAAAGGCGGCCATTCAAGGTCAGTCATTTTAACGTGCAGAGATTTGCCCGGGGCGCGTGAAACAATAGAAAAATTGTCAAAACATCAGGCGACAATGGTAGTCTTTGTACCCCCGCCCCTGGAAGAATTAGTAGAAAAATTAATTACTTACTACCATCCTGATACACCGATTGCCATTGTTATTGATGCTGGTTATACGGAAAAGACAAGGGTTATTAAAGCGACGCTTGCGACCATTTTGGATAGAGCCAAGGATGAAGGGCCGGTCTGGTCGTATTTAATTTATATAGGTGATTTCCTAAGACTTAAATACGGCGAAGAGCCGGATTAGAACGAAATAAAATCTTTTGGGGCTTAAACATCCGCTCTTTGATTACCGGCATTTTATCTTTTTATATTTTAGTTTTGGCCTAAGCGAAACAATTTCTTCTTCTAATCGATCTATTCTTTGCTGCTTTTCTAAACATGCTGAACAAAATGCCAAATTTCCTAAAAAACTGTTTTTTTGAAAATCTTTAATAGAGATTTAGCCATCTTATTTTTGCTTTAATTGATTTTGCATTTTACCTAATTACTAAGCATTAACAACAGACATCTATTTTTCTTGACATCATATCTACAAAAAGATACAATTTACCTATGCTGGGGATTACACGTATTGCTGCAGTAGGATATTCCATCCTAAAAGGAATGTAAGCGGGCAGAAGAAGAGATAAAAATGAAAAAGGGGTGTTGCAAGAAAAAGGAGTAAGGTAATGGTTTTAAAAGAAAAAAGAGTGGTTTGGTTAACTTGTTGTATTTTGTTTGTAGTAAACTATTTTTTTTCTGTAACCGGTTATGGTATGGGTATGGAGGTTGACCCGGGAGAGATTAATATAAGAAATGTTCCTTTGGGCGAAACCGTAATGGTGTCAGCCTTAGGGGGCAAGGGCATGATGTTAAGCATAGAGAATAAGAGCGGCTCAGCCTATAATTATAGCATAAATATTCTGCATGCTTCTGAAACTACAGCTGTTCTTGAACAGGGTTACGCGGACATCCCGGATACTGCATGGATACAGCCGGAAATCCAGGATGTGAGAGTGGCGGCATATAGCAAGCAGTCCGTAGGCTTATATTTACAGATACCTAAAAAAGAAGAATATTATAACAAAAAGTATCAGGCTGTAATTGAGGTAAAGAGTAAGAAAAATAAAGCTAGTGAGATTTTTGTTTTAGCTTGTCAATTGAAGATATGTTTTTCTACGGTTTCAGGAGAGAAAGAAAGGTAAAAGGAATCTATCGGTTTTAAGAAGTAAGAGACAAAAAAATGTAAAAACTGCGGCGGAAATAATTAAGTAATAAACGATATATGAAGGATAGGAATAGAAAATATTGTAGAAGCAGGGTTATCCTGTTTGGTAAAAAGAAAAAGGTTAAGCCATGGAGTTAAGTTATAAGTATAAGACTTGACCTCTTAACAGGGAGGATATGTTTATGGTTAATACAGGTTTAAGGGGAAGGGGAGTAGTGATTTATCTAACGCTGTGCGTAGCAATGCTTGTCCTAATGTGCGATCCGGGGTTGGCACAGGCCGCGGCTTCTTTAACTTTAACCGGGGGTGATTGGGCAATAGGCGCGCTTAAGGGAAGCGCGACATCTGCTACCACCGGCGATACATGGACAATAACTAATGATGGCGATGGCGAGGAAGACTTTGAAATCAGCGTGGCAGTAACCAGCGGCACCTGGGCCGCCCGGACAATAAACGATAATACTAATGCCTCTAACGAATTTATTTTAAGAGAAGATACATCAGCCGGTAAGCTTATAACCGGGAATAATGTTTCTCTAACCACAAGTGTAGTCGAAGAGGGAACTTACTCCTTTGACCTGTGGTTTAAAGCTCCGCCGGCGGGCTCAACAGAGGAGGCCGAAACGCTTACCGTTACCGTTACCGCTACTAATTGGGTATCATCGTTTCTTTCATGGGCTGGGTCGACACATAGAGAAGCTGACTGTACTGTAACACTGGGTGGTACGGTATATGACACAGGCGCGACAGGCACTATCTGCAAGGTTACAAGCGCGACGGTGCCGGCAGGCTGGACGCAAGCCGCAAACTGGCAACGTTATAGTGTAGCGACCTGGGGTGGGGACTCGTGCGGATATCATCTTTCGCATGGCCCGGTGACCTTCGCGAATACTGTGTCAGGTGTAAAAAGCGCGGGTAGTGGTGTCGGATCGGATTATCCATGTAGCTCGAGCTATTGGAATGTAGCTGGTGATGATGGATACGGCACTGTATATTACGGGTATTATGCGGTCAGCGAGACGCCGAATATCAGCACCAACCGTGTAGAAGTCGGTGTTTATTAGGTTGCCCTTGGTCAAGTTTTTGATTCTCTTTTGCGTAAATTTCAAATCCTAAATTTTAGATACTAAACAAATTCAATGATTTACACCTACGCGGTGTGGTTTTGCCGATAGGCAGATTTAAGGAGATATTGTATAATTATTGTCTTCTTTTTTATGGTACAAAAATTTTTTCAACGGTTTAGTTTAGGCTTGATAGTGTGGGTGTTCGCGTTTAGTCTTGTTTTCGCCGGTCCGGCGTTGGGGCAAGACACAAAAGAACGCTTTCTCACTGTTCATTTACAGGGAGTATTCAGCGCTAAAGTTTCTCTAATGCCTTTTACCAGGGTAAAAGCGATAAAACCGCTTGCTGAGGTGCCGGATGTGTTGGAGGGCAAAACCGCTGTGATTAAAATACTCGCTCAATACCTGCCGGGAGAATTTTTGCTCAGGCTTGATTACCGCGCTAAAGAAACTGACTCCCCATACCCCGCGGAAAGAATTATTTATATCAACAAACAGGATGTTGAGGTTTTTATAAATCCCCTCAGCGGCGATACTAAATTCGGCGCGGACGAAAAAGAAAATACGGTTTACAGCGCTTTTATGAAAGACAACGGCCCAAAACGCATGCCGATAAATTTACTTAGGCAATTTCTGCTAAGTTATGACCGTCCGAAATCAAAACTTTACACGCGGGCAGTTAACGAGTTCCGGCAGCGCGGGTTAGAATATAACGTGTGGCTAAGTGACCAGGCAAAAACATACCGGGAGCTTTATGTCAGCAGATTATTTCAATTTCAATATATACCTGATATGCCGCGAGCGGCATGGAAAGGCAGCGAGGACGAACGCCTTGGCCGGATATTGAAAAACTATTTTGAGGGGATTAATTTTAGCGACCCGCTGATCATTCGCTCACGCGAGTTGTCTACGTTCATGGATAGCTATATAAGGCTATACGGTATACAGGCTAAAACTCTCGAATTGCGCGATTCACTATTTACTCAAGCCGGCAGTGCTGCTTGCGAGAAAGCATCTCAAGGCCATCCTGAAATTTATGGCTGGATGGTAGACTATTTTTACAAGGGCTATGAAACATATCATATAGATAAAGGCATGGCTATGCTTGAAAAGCATAGCAATAATCCGAATTGTTTAACTTCGAGAAAACAACAAATAATCAAGCGTTTAGAAGGCACGGCAAAATTAATTCCCGGAAGCTTAGCGCCTGGTTTTATTATCAGTGATAATGAAGGCGGCAATTTTGAGTTTCATAGGTGGATTGGTAAAGCGAAGTATAAACTGCTTTTGTTTTGGTCAATCGGCTGTAAGCCTTGTCGTCAATTAGTAAAGGGGCTTAGGCAATGGTATAATGAGCCCGTAAATAAAGAAAAACTTGATATTGTCGCTGTTTGCCTGAATGGAACGAAAGAGAGAGTGTGGAAACGGAAAGCCGCGGTAGTTAAACTTTCCGGATGGAAACTTCTTTATGCTAAAGAGGGAATAAATAGCCCTGTTGCCAATGATTATGCCGTATTAAGTACACCAGCTATGTTTCTTATAGAGAGCGAAAGCAATATCATTGTGTCCTTACCCGGCAATCTCGAGCAGTTGATAAATGATTTATAAATAGGGCCGGATGCTCTATTAAATCCTTTTAGCAAAAATTAGCGTTTAAGTAGTTTGTGCAAGGATATTAGGTAGTTTTGCGGATAGGTAATAATGCTAATATAAGGTATATTTAGGATAGAGATGGAGGGAAAAGATGAAAATAGGCGTTAGGCTGATTATTTTACTTTGTGCTATGATTATTATAGGTTTAGAGCCGCTCTATTGTGAAACTATCTATACAAAAGACGGCCAACAAATACAGGCTAAAGTAACCGAAAAAACAGAAGACACAATTTGGTATGAAGCAGCAACCGGGGACATTATAGAAGAAATTGGAATTGATATGATTGAGGTAGAGAAGATATTAAACGATGATGGGAGCATATCTGAATATTCACCTCGTTAGAAAAATCCTAAATTCTAATATCGAAATACTAAACAATATCAAATGAACAAAATACAAAATCCAAAACAGTATGAAACAGTATGATTTAGAGGAGAGAACATTAATATTTGCAAAAGAAGTTAGAAAATTCGTTAAGAAACTACCCAGAAATTTAGCTAATATGGAAGATATAAGACAGTTAATAAGGTCTTCCGGCTCTGTGGGAGCCAATTATATAGAAGCCAATGAATCTTTAAGTAAGAAAGATTTTGTTATGAGGGTAAAGATTTCCCGTAAAGAGGCAAAAGAGAGCCGTTATTGGTTAAAACTTTTAGAAACCGGATCAGATAATTTAGAAACGCAAAGAAATAAACTAATTATCGAGGCTACGGAGTTAATGAAAATTTTTGGTTCAATAGTTGAAAAGTCAAAATGAGTTTAAAACATTTGAATTTTGAATTTGTTTAAAATTTAGTATTTTGAATTTAGATATTGTTTAGTATTTAGAGTTTAGGATTTAGGTTTTTTAAACGCATAAGGGGCAAAGTGAAAGATAGGCAAGGTATCGAAATGCGGGATAAAAAGAGAATGAAGCGGAAGGGGAGAATAGTTTTAGCAGTGGTTCTTTCTCTTCTTGCGGGGCTTTGTTTATCTTTTGTTGTTGGCAGCCTTAGCTATACAAGTGAGGGGCAGGCAGCTGAAGTAATAGTTTATAAGTCACCTCTTGTCTGGCGCGTAGATGGAACCGGCGATTATCTTCTGCCTGAGCTTGCGGCAAACGCGGCACATGAACTTGTGGAGGCAATTAAAACCAAAAACACAATAAAAACCCTTACCACGACCTGGCAGTTTAAAGGTGAAGTAAATTTAGAAGTGAGTGCTAATAACGGCGCGGATTATATACCGGCGGTTTATGGAGAGCCTCTTTTAATCCACAGTCCACAGTCCACAGTCCTTAGCGGGAATCGGATTAAATGGAGGGTAACGCTTGGGGTTGATAGTGAGCTTATCGGGATAAAAATCGCTTACACCGACATAAAAGGTGAGGGCGGTACTTTTGGCAGTCCTGAACTTTCCGGGCTTAAGTTTAGAAAATCCTTATATATTATTAATCCTTCCGAGAGGGAATTATTCAACTACCAAATACCTATATCAGTCAATCAATCAATTAATACTTTCTCTCCCGGAGTGAAGGTGGGGTGTGAAGGAAATGCGAAAGCGGACTTTTCAGATATTCGTTTTACCGCTAATGACGGCGAAACTATTTTGTCTTATTATTTGGAGAGTATTGCCGGTGAAAGCCCCGATAAAACAGCTGTCTTTTGGGTAAAGATTCCCCAGATGCCTTCCGGGGGCTTACCTATATATATCTACTACGGGAATTCTGAGGCGGAGAGCTTATCCGATGGAGAGAGTGTCTTTGACTTTTTTGATGATTTTACGCAAAATGAACTTGATATGGAAAAGTGGGAAACTTATACGGATTTGGGCGGGAGTTATGAACTTTTCGGTTCCCAATTAAAATTAGACGGAACTAAGGTTACATCCCGAACCTATCGGATTAAAGACGGAATAATTGAATATCAGGCAAAGGCTGAAACCGGTTTTGAGAACCGGCTAATCATTAGAACCGGCGAAGGGAATCTTAAACAGGTTGCTTATTCTTCAGCCTATGAAGGCGCTGAGCATTGTCTGGTAGTAGGCGATATCGTAAAGAAGAATCAAAATAAGCCTATTTCAGCCGGAGTCACTTATAGATATAAAGTTAAAACTCACGGGGATGAGCTAACTTTTAAAAGATACTCAATACTCAATACTCAATACTCAATACCAGAGGCAGAAGTAAGCTATACCGATGAAGGAGGATTAAAACAGGGGTATATTGGCTTAGAGACAGGTGAAGGCAGTGTGGCTTATTATGATTGGGTAAGGGTGCGTAAGTTTGCTGAATTTGAGCCTTATGTCAGCGCATCGGGAGATGAAGAAGGAGTCGGTTTAGCAGAGTTTTCTAATGTCACACTTACCAATAACGGTAATATAATAGCACGCGACACGATACACAATGCGCGATATACCACCCCCCCTCTTTTTACTGCTTGTAATATCAGCGCAGTCACTCCGTCATTGCGAGCGGCCGAAGGGAGCGAAGCAATCTCAATAGACATTTCCGTGGATGGAGGGTTGAGTTGGGAAAGCGGCTGGGAAAGCGGCAGGGCCTACAGCGCGCCTTTTGATTTTACTGTGGGTAAAGAGTTGCTACTGCGTGCCAACTTTCCTGAACTAGTATCCGGTATCCAGTATCCGGGATCTAGCATCGAACAGATTGAGCTGGAATATTCCCTTGCTCCGATAGTTACCTCAGCTAATATTCATTGTTTAGGCGCCGGCGGAGAAAATGGAGTATATATATTAGGTGATGCTATAACGGTTGAATGGGATAACTCGGCCGAAGGCGATAATAATTCCGATATTGTTTCAGTGAGCTGTAACCTTAAGGCTTTTGGCGGCGATATCCGGGTTAAGATGTTTGATGATAATAATGATAATATCTATATTTGCCGATATGAGTTATCCCGGGGTATAAATACAACCGCGAATATATTTGTTACCGCTACAAATCTTTGCGGAGCAACCACCAGAGACGGGCATATATTAACTGTAGACACAAGTCACAAGCCACAAGTCACAAGTCAGGAGTCAGAAGACAGAAAACAGAAGACAGAAGATGGGCCGTCATTGCGAGCGAAGCGAAGCAATCTCAAAAAGCGGTATAAGATTAAGTTTGGGGAGGATGAGGCTGAGATCGGCGATTTTAAAACCAGAGATTTTAAGCCTCACGCGAAAATAAAACGCTGGGGAGAGGAATGCTTTTTAAGTATAAAGTTTCCTGACACCGAAATACCAAGAGAGAAAAAATCAGTAGCTTCCCGCGCTAACATGATAGAATGGGATTCGCCTCAGAAAGCGAGCCGTTTCTACAAAAAAAGTCCTGAAGAAATCATCAAAAAAGACGCCGCGGGGAAAACACATACAGTTATTATTAATGAAAACG
Source organism: Candidatus Omnitrophota bacterium (assembly GCA_030630095.1). Lineage (GTDB taxonomy): Bacteria > Omnitrophota > Gorgyraeia > JAGLLT01 > JAGLLT01 > JAGLLT01. The sequence goes on along the minus strand of DAOVNW010000009.1, from coordinate 3,881 downwards.
GGGGATTGGAGTTTGAGCTGATTTTAAAAGAAAAACCCAAGACAAACATTTTTGAATTTCCCATTGAAACGCAGGGATTGAAGTTTTACTACCAGCCGCCGCTTACTCAAGTGAGGTTAGAAGAGGGCCAAACAGCAACCGAAAGTTTTATCTACGGCAAAGACGGCAAAGTTGCCGCTTATCGGCCGGAAGATGTTGTTGGGTCTTACGCCGTGTATCATGAAAGCAAGAAGGATAATAAATACAAAACAGGCAAGGCATTCCATATTTACCGGCCGAAGATTATTGATAAGAATGGAGACTGGATTTGGGGCGAACTCGCCATTGAGAGTCTGTCGGAGACAGGCGAAGCAATCTCAAAAGGCAAAGGCACTCTAACGATTACCATTAATAAAGAGTGGCTGAAGAACGCGGCTTATCCGGTAATAGTTGACCCGACTTTTGGATATGAGACAGCCGGGGTCAGCATGGGGGAGATATTAGATGCTATTGCTGGAAGCGTCTTTGCCGGAGCAGATGGAACGGTAGATAGTTTAACTGCCCGTGTAGTTGTGGAGGCGGGACACTCTTATTACAAATATGCAATTTACAACCACAGCGATTCTTCAAAAGTATGTGAGTCTGCAGAGGGTATCATTGAAGACACAGTCGCTTGGCTTACTTTGGATGTAAGCGGTTTGCCGGCTATATCCGCCGCAGATTATGTATTGGCGGCGTGGGGAGGCTTGGGCGGCTACGAAGGTCCACCTAACGCTTATTTATACTTTGATACAGGAGGCTCTACGGATCAAGGACATAGCCAAAGTTTAGCCTATGGCACTTGGCCTAATCCCGCTTCTTTTACTCATTCTAATTATAAATATTCCATCTATGCTACCTATGATCCTGTAGTTGATTTTAATATTACGGTTACCCTGGATGATACCGCTCCAACCTTCACCATTGGTTACTATACCGATTCCGGGTGTACAAGCGCGGTTAGCGGTGATTATTTGAAGGCGGGAACTTATTATATCAAGATAAGCGCGTCAGAAGCTTTAAGCGCGGCTCCTACTATCAGCATTGCTGCTGAAGGAACCGCTAATGATGCGGCAAGCGCGGCAACAACTTTAATCAGCGGAAACGATTATAAATATACCCGTGTAATCGCGACGGATGCCGCCGCGGTAGGCAGTGTTACCGAGGTAATTACTATAACCGGAACAGACACAGCCGGCAATACGGCAACCAATGCTGATGTTACCGGGGAAAAATATACCGATACAACCGATCCTTCCGGCGGCAGTATTTCTTACACCGGAGGGGACACTTTTTCCACTTCAGCTGCCATTACCCTGGGTACTGTCAGCGATGCGGGAGGCATAACCGCGAAAACTTTACAGCGCGCTATAGCGGATTATACCGGCGGTAGTGTGGGCGATTTTTCCGCGTTCAGTGATTTAGCCTCAGACCCAAGCTCGCCTTATACGGACAGCACACTTACAGTGGGTAAAGCTTATAAATACCAATATATAGTTATAGATAACGCCGGTAATTCCATTACTTATACTTCAGCCAATATAGTCCAGGTTTTAGGGGCGTTTACCTCATACACCATAACTACCAGCACCCCCCAAACCGTAGGAGTAGGCTGGCCGGAAACCCTCACTGCGGTGGACACCTACGGCAATACCATAACTACCGATTCATCCACGGTAGTTACTATGACTGACACCGGAAGCGCGTCTTTTTATACCAGTGATACCTACGCTACTCCCGCCGAAGAAAGCGCGGGAGTCTATACGGTAAACGGCGAACAACTAACTAAGCGTAAACTGGTTACTATAGACGGCTCAAAAGTTACCACTGAAACGGGAATTCCTTTAATGATACAAATAAATCTCCCGGGAGTAAAAGCCGCCGGCGCCGATGTCAGGCTTTGCGATACCGACGGCAACCCCATAGCCCGTGAAATTGAGTCGGCAAGTTTAGCCACAGTAGATGACGTAGCCATACATTTCCCCTTTAACACCACAGCCGCCACAAGCTCACAGTTCTACGTCTGCTGGGGAAACGCCGCCCTAACCGAACCCGCCGCCAACTCATCCTACGGCAGCCAGGCGGTTTGGGATGCTAACTATGTCGGCGTCTGGCATATGAATAATGATCCAAATAACGATGCCACTGATGCTATAAAAGATTCTACTTCGAATGTAAATCATGGAACTTCTACCGGAAGCATGGGAGCAAGTGACCTTGTTAATTATGGTTATGGAAAAGGAATCGAATTTTCAGGTACAAATCAATGGATGGTAACAAAATCAAATATTAATATCACTGATAATGCAGATAGATATATATTGATTGTGTCAAAATCTGATGTAACGACTGGTATATACAGTATGTTTGATTGGGGTAGGCCTGACTGTGCAGGGGGAGCAAACAATGGGTATGGTCTAAATATAGATACTACAAACGGTACTGGTTGGTATCTTTGTGCAACAGGAGTAGGGCAGGATTGGGATACAGGTGTTGCAGTAGACACAAATGAAAATATACATCAAGCAGTACTTAATTCAGGTACATCCTATTGGTATCTTAACGGAAATAGTATTGGAACGCCATTTACTCACGCATACGCAACATTGGCTTCTGTTGGATATATTGGTTCAAGGGCATGCGGAACTGTCGATGGTGAATGGGACGGAATTATAGGAGAAGTGAGGGTTTCTATCATCGTACGTTCATCCAACTACATCACAACATCCCACAACAACCTCAACAACCCCACCGCCGCAGGCACAGCCCCCTTCTACACATCCATAGGCGCAACAGAGCAGGATTATTCCGGGGGAACAGAGTTTTCTAAGCGCAAAACCCTCACAATTACCTCAGCCGCGACCCTTACCGGCTATCAGGTAAAATTAACCATAGCTTACGATGCCGATATGCAGGCTGATTTTGATGACATTCGTTTCACCGATAGCGCCGGAGCATACCTGCCTTACTGGATAGAGTCAAAAACCGACAGCAGTACCGCGACAGTATGGATAAAAGCCGACTTTGCCATTGGAGATAATACAGTGTACATGTATTACGGCAACGCAAGTTTATCCTCGGCGAGTAGTGGGGCGGATACCTTTGAGTCTTTTTTTGATAAAGACAGTACCTCAGGGTGGACTACAATGGGAGGCCTGACAGTAACAACGGAAGGTGATTATTTAAGATTTTATAATTCCGTCAGTGGAAACGTTGGTGGGGCAGTTAGATATGATTTAGTTTTGCCCGCATATTATATTATGGAAGCGCAATTTAAGGGTATTAGTTTAGGTAGTAATGACCTCGTAGGATTTCAGTTATGTGATGGTTCAACTGCGAATGCGAAATCTTACGCGCTATTTCCTTTTCGTACCGAGGATCAAAATAATTGGTATGATTTTTATTCAGGAGGTATACATTTAGTAGGTGCTTATTCCGAAGGAACTGAATATATCTATAAACAAATTAATAATGATGCTGATTCTTCAACAGGAAGTAGTTATTATTTATATAATACTGCCAGAACCTTACAATCATCCTCAACTGGAAGGCCGATAGCATATGGTACTGTAACTGACACGGATGGACTAAAAATAGGAGATGGTTCTAGTGTTGCAGTAATTGATGCGAGAGTTAAATGGATCATATTCCGCAAATACACTCCCACCGAGCCCACAACCACTTACGGCGATGAAACAGCAGGTATTCCCGGCTACAACTACACCCTCTCATCCGGCACAGCAGCCATCTACATAAAAGACAACACCTCTGAAACTACCGTCTTAACCGCTGTTGACGCTAACAGTATTACTATTGATTCAGGCTCGATTGTTGTTCAGCCGGCATCATATTTTACTTTGAAC
>DAOVNW010000041.1 GCA_030630095.1 Candidatus Omnitrophota bacterium | reverse complement strand
TGGCTCTACGAATGAAGTAGGTATCTTTGAGATGACGGGCGGGGGGCTGAAGGAGGTTAAGAATCCGTCGGATATCTTTGTTTCCGAGCGGCCGGATGACATTTCAGGCTCGATTATTGTGCCGGTAATGGAAGGCTCAAGGCCGATCTTAGTAGAGATACAAGCCCTGGTTTCTTATTCCGGCTATAACCAGGCTGCCAGACGGGTGACAGGCCTTGATTACAATAAGATTAATCTCCTGATAGCTGTCCTGGAAAAAAGAGCCAGGTTGAAACTGGCCAACAAGGATATTTTTGTTAATGTGGCCGGTGGAGTTAAAGTTGCCGAGCCCGCTTCCGATCTGGCGGTCGTAATTTCTGTTGCCTCCAGCTTAAAAGACATCAAGATAAAAAGCGATATGGTTGTCTTTGGAGAGGTTGGCCTGGGCGGTGAGGTCAGGGCCGTTACCTCGCCAAAAAAGAGAATAAATGAAGCAAGGAAATTAGGCTTTAAAAAGTGCATTATTCCCAGAGGCAACCTGAAAGGAATGCCGCCGGAGAAGTACTCCATAGAAGTTAAAGCGGTAAGCACCGTTTCTGAGGCGCTTAAAGAAGCCTTGGATTTAAAAGGTTAAAACAAATATTTTTTTCATACGTGAGAAGGGAGGCTAAGATTTTATAATGACGTTATTTTTTTTAAGATTATTTTTTGTAATAGTGGGAGGGGTGGTTGGTTATCATACAACCTATATTTTGTTTTCCACTGACAAGGGTATTATAGGCCTTAGTGTAGGGATAGCGGCGGCGGTGTTAATTATTGTTGCCGAAAAGGTAACTAAAAACATTTCGCTTCGGGGGCTTTCTTCCGCGGTCTTCGGCCTGTTCTTAGGTTTGATTATTGCCTGGTTAATTAGAAATCTTCTTGATCTTATTCCTACCCTGGATACGAACGTAAAGTACGTTTCAGGTTTGATCGTAACGGTAGTTCTTTGTTATTTAGGTATTGTGCTTTCGATGAGGGGGCGGGACGAATTCAATATCGTTATTCCTTATGTACGCTTTAGCCGTCAGGATCAGGAGGAAGAGCTGCTGATTTTAGACACCTCTGTTATTATTGACGGGAGGATTGCCGATATAGCCCTGACAAAATTTATAGGCGGTAATTTTATCATTCCCCATTTTGTCTTAAGAGAACTGCAGCATATTGCCGATTCTCGAGACTCTTTAAAGCGGGCTCGCGGCCGGCGCGGATTAGACATTTTAAATAAACTGAAAAAGATACCTAACGTGCAGATAAAGATACATCAACAGGACTTTCCGGAAATTAGCGAGGTAGATCACAAACTTGTTAAGCTGGCTAAAGTTTTAGAAGCTAAGCTTGTGACCAATGATTACAACTTAAATAAGGTGGCGGCAATTCAGAACATCTCGGTTTTAAACATTAATGAACTTGCCAATTCCTTAAAGCCCGTGGTCTTGCCGGGCGAGCAAATGGAAGTGAAGATTGTAAAGGAAGGGACAGAATATAATCAGGGAGTCGGTTATCTTGATGACGGGACAATGATAGTGGTGGATAATTCCAAACATCTTATCGGCCGTGTCATAAAAGTTGAAATTTCAAGTGTACTGCAGACGACGGCCGGAAAGATGATTTTTGCCAGAATGGGCGGCGGGGTGAAAAAAACAGAAGGTAGGAGTTAATGAAGGCAAGCGCTGTAATTGTGGCCGCGGGTAACTCCAGAAGGATGCCGGCAGAAAAAAGAAAGCCTTTTATTTTAGTAGGAGGCAAGCCGCTCTTGGCCTACACGCTTAGGAAGTTTTCTCACTCCGGATTAATTGATACTATTATTCTGACAGTAAACAGTAAAGATTTAAAATTAGCGCGCGCGCTGGCAAAGAGGTATGGATACGGAAACAGGCTAAAAATAATTCGCGGGGGCGGGACAAGGAAAGAGTCGGTTAAGAGGGGGCTTAAAGAAGTGCCGAATGAGACCGATTATGTTGTTGTCCATGACGGCGTACGCCCTTTTTTTAATGAGAAGTCTTTGAGAGAGCTGTTTAAGATGGCCGCGAAGCACGGGGCGGCGATTTTGGCGGTACCGGTTGTTCCTACCGTAAAAAAGGTAGGAAGGGGTCTCTTTATTGAGAGAACTTTGGACAGAGAAAAGTTATGGGAGGCTCAGACCCCGCAAGTTTTTAAAAAGGAACTTCTTGAAAAAGCGCATAAAAAGTTCTATAGACAAAAGGCTACAGATGACGCCTCCTTAGTTGAGCGGCTGGGAATAAAGGTTAAGATAGTAAAGGGCAGCCGGAAAAACATTAAGATTACAACTCCCGAAGACTTGGCGGCGGCTGAACTTTTAATAAAGGAAAAGAGCTGATGATGAGAGTAGGTTATGGATATGATTCGCATAATTTAACAGAAAACAGAGACCTGATTTTAGGAGGCGTTAAAATACCTTACTTTAAAGGGCTGGATGGGCATTCGGATGCTGACGTATTAACTCATGCCATATGCGACGCTCTTTTGGGGGCAATGGGCAAAGGAGATATAGGGGAGCATTTTCCGCCGGACGAAAGAAAGTATAAGGACATTTCAAGCTTGAGCCTGCTCAAAAACGTGTTAAAAATGCTTGAGGAAGCCAAATACAAAATCGTAAATATTGATACTTTAATAATTGCCGAAGAGCCTAAAATGAGCCCTTTTAAAAAAAAGATGAAAGACCGTCTTAATCAGGTGTTGAATTTAAGGGAGGACAGCCTGAATATAAAAGCGACTACTATGGAGGCCAGGGGTTCAATAGGCAGAGGAGAGGCGATCGCGGCGAAGGCAGTGGTGCTGATTGAGAAGGAGAAAGATTAGCCTATGTTATTTTTAAAAATTATGTTATCTATGTTGTGTGCTTTTACAATAGTACCTTTTCTTTTTTTACTGGCTGCTTCTATCTATTTCAAAAAAGAAATTAAAGCGGTTTTCGAAAGGGACCCGGCGGCAACCAGCTACTGGGAGGTACTTTTAACCTATTCCAGCCTCCATGCTATTATTTTACACCGTATTGCCCATAAAATGCGCGGAAGCGGGATATTGTTTCTTCCCAGGCTTATTTCCCAGATTGCCCGTTTTATTACCGCGGTAGAGATACACCCGGCGGCCAGTATTGGAGAGGAGTTTTTCATTGACCATGGTATGGGAGTTGTCATAGGCGAAACGACGGTTATCGGAGACAGGGTTACTATATTTCAAGATGTAACTTTGGGCGGCACGGGGAAAGAGCGGGGCAAAAGGCATCCTACCATTGGAAGCAACGTAGTTATTGGCGCCGGCGCGAAAGTATTAGGGAGTATAAAAATTGGAAACAATGTTAATATTGGCGCAAACGCCGTAGTTATTAGAGATGTGCCCGACGACTCTACGGTAGTAGGCGTCCCGGGCAGAATTGCCCGAAAAAAGGGTGAAAAGATAGCGGGCATAAACATTGATTACACTAATTTGCCGGATCCTCTAAGCGCGCGGCTGGAAAATTTACAGCATGAAATTGATGTAATAGAAAAAGAAATTAAGATACACCGTGAGAAAAAAGGTTCTTCCTAAAATTTGATGCAAAAAAATGGAAGAACCTGATTGCAGAGATTAAAAACAGATTACAGAGATTATATCGTCGTCATAAAATCCCTGTCTGCGGCAGGCAGGTATGCAATCTTGCTAAATCGCTGTAATCAGAAGCTTTTCCCGCGTTATAATCGGGAAAGCTTCAAAAAGAGGGCAGTTAAACGATGACACTTAAGATATACAACTCACTTACAAATAGAAAAGAAGAGTTTAAGCCGATAGCGGCCGGTGAAGTGAAAATGTACGTTTGCGGAGTTACCGTTTATGACAAATGCCACATTGGCCATGCCAGAGGCGCCTTTGTCTTTGACGTAGTTAGAGATTATTTAACGTATAAAGGGTATGAAGTTACGTATGTCAAAAATATTACGGACGTAGATGACAAGATAATCAATAAGGCGGGTGAGTTGGTAGAGGAGTACAAGAAGAAGAGTGTGGATAAGAGCTTAAAGGAGGCGGTTTCGGAGGTTACCGGCAGGTATATTAACGAGTTTTATCAGGATATGAGGTCTCTGGGAATAAAGAGGGCCGGTGTTGAGCCCAGGGCGACAGAGCATATAGGCGATATGATAACCATGATAAGGGGGCTGGTTGATAAAGGGTTTGCTTATGCCGCCGGCGGCGATGTTTATTTTAGCGTCAGAAAATACAAAGAGTATGGGAAGCTTTCCAATCAGACTATAGAAGAGCTTAAATCAGAAGCGGGCAAAAAAACCGAGGGGAAGAAAAGGGATCCCCTGGACTTTGCTCTCTGGAAGAAGGTAAAGGAAGGTGAGCCTAGTTGGAAGAGCCCTTTTTCAGATGGGCGCCCGGGCTGGCACATGGAATGCTCTGCTATGAGTATTAAATATTTGGGAGACAATTTTGATATACACGGTGGCGGCAGAGATCTTATTTTCCCTCATCATGAAAATGAAATTGCCCAGGCTGAATGCTATACCGGCAAGCCCTTTGCTAATGTCTGGATGCATAACGGCCTGCTGACGGTTGAGGGGCAAAAAATGGCTAAGTCGCTGGGCAACTTTGTAACTATCTCCGAGATTATCAAAAAGTATCATCCCGAAACCCTGAAGCTTCTTTTTTTATTGAGCCATTACGCGAGCCCCGTAGATTTTACCTTTGAAAAAATGGATGAGGCCAATACAGCAAGAAAGAAATTTTGCAGACTGTTTGAGAAAATTGAGAATGCCCTTAAGGATGCCGGGCAGGCAGAAGAGGGCGCCGCGGCGGCCGGGAAGGCGGCATCGAAGAGGAGTTTGGATGATTGCGCCCGCGGGCTTGAGGAGGCAAATCAGGGTTTTATCGAGGCTATGGATGATGACTTTAATACACCGGCGGCCTTGTCGCGCCTTTTTGACATAGTTAACCTGACAAATAAGTTTATTAGAGATAAAAAGGTCGCGCCTAAAGCTAAAGTTACGCTTTTAGAGTCCGCTAAGTTTACCTTGAAAGAATTTGGCGGCATTGTGGGACTTTTTCAAAAGGATGAAAAAAGTGAGGCGGGTGAAGAAATGGAACTGCTTAATAAAGTTATGGATATTATCCTTGATATAAGGCAGAAGGCGCGGCAGAGTAAAAACTTTGAATTATCGGACAGCATTAGAGAGCGCCTTGAGGACGCGGGCGTTGGCTTAGAGGACGAGAAAGGTAAAACAGTCTGGAGGCAAAAGTAACTTCCCTCATCCCTCTCAAAGCGCTAATCAGCAGTCGGTTGCGTATTTTAACAACAAAATACTTCTAAAAGACAATTATTTACTCTTGACTTTATTACTTATATTATGGTATATTAAGGAAGTATTTTTTAGAGGTGTAGGGACAGACAAAAAGTGCCTTTTCCTGATGAAATATACATATTTGGTTAACCCACTATCTTGTATAGATGACCGGCAGCGGTTACAATATCTTGACAAAGTAGTGGGTGTAGTGTATATTTTAAATTGAGTTAGTCTATAAAGTAGTAAATCCTTTTATACTAACTTATCCCGTTAATCAACTGCCAAACAAAAGGTAGAGTAAGGGGAAGTATTGTATTTGAGGGAAGTTAGGTAAAATAGTTAGGCAAAATAGGCGAAGTATGGATAATAAGAAAATTATTTTAATTGAAGGCAAGGCCGGGGTTTCGGAAAAGCTGCTGCCTCTGTTAGAAGAGCAGAATTGTCAGGTCTTTGTAAGCAGAGAAGGCTTAAGCGGCATTCAAGACGTATATCAGCATAAACCCGACCTCATTTTTCTGGATTCCTCCATTGAAGATATTTCCGCTTTTCAGGTATGCACCTTTTTGAAGGACAAAGATGACTTTAAAGAGATACCTATTGTACTGTTGGGGATAGATAAGGCAGAGGAGTTAAATCTTTTCAGAATTAAGGAAGGCATTCTTGATTTTATTGATGTCTCACAGGACTTAGACTGGATAAGCCAACAGATTAAGGCCATTCTTGACAAACATCAGGAGAGCCTCTTCGCATCAAAGAGCTTTAAGCTCATCGAAGAACTTACTGAAAGCATCCGTTGTCTATCCGGCGGCGGCCAGGCGGAGAACAGGGAAGAAGGAGCATTGGCTGTGCTGTGCGAAGAGATAGTCTATAAGGTTACTTCAATTTTAGGCTCTGAAGTGGGTTCTTTGATGATGATGGATAAAGCCGGGGAGCACCTTTTTATAAAAGCCGCCCGAGGATTAGATGAAGACATAATAAATAACACCAGAATAAAATTGGGAGAGAAGGTATCCGGCTGGGTAGTCAAAAGAGGCAGGCCTGTTTTGGTGACTGACATAGAAAAGGATTCAAGGTTTCCTAAGGCGAGCAGCGGCAGGTACTATACTAACTCCTTGTTAAGCGCTCCGCTTAATCTGGGAAGGCTAAAGGGAGTTATAAATATTAATAATAAGACTACCAAAGAGCCTTATAACGAGGAAGACCTGGCTCTTTTGACGGCTCTCATAAGACATCTCAACTCTACCGCCGAAAACGCGAGCCTTTTTAAAGAGCTCGCGGATAGAAATGAAAAGCTCGAGAAGTTAAAGTCGGATAAAAAGATATTGTCCGGAATTAACAAACTCCTTGATAAAGAACTTTATGATATTAGGATTTCTTACGAAATAAATAAAATATTAAACTCCGAGTTAGATTATAAGCAGACCATAAGCGCGGTGATAGAGTTAATTGAAAGCAGTGTAGATTATCACTTTTGCGGGCTGCTCCTTTTAGATAGCGCGCAGGAAGCAGAGTTGATGGTAAGCATTAAGTATCCTGCCTCTGAATTTGACCTGGCTGCCTTTAAGGCCAGGACAATTGATACCTTTTATCAAGTATCCGGGTACAATATTCTACTGGAGAGAATAGCTTTAAACAGGACTGACGGTCCGGCTATACTGGTTAGCGAAGCAAAAAAGGATAAAGATGTCCTGAATAGTTTTCATGCCATAGGATTGAATATGAAAAATAAATGCCTGGGGCTTTTGGCTGTGAGCCATTCCAGGACGGAGGCATTCAGCCATAAAGACCTGAAGCTTCTTTCTATGATTGCCGATCATTCGATTTTGGCTATTAATAACGCGGCCTTACATAAGAGAATAAAAAAACTTTCAATAACAGACGGCTTAACCGGGCTTTATGTTTACAGGCATTTTCAGGATAGATTGGATGAGGAGATAAGGAGAGCCGGAAGATATCAGGAACAGCTTTCCATGATCCTTATGGATATCGATGGATTCAAGAGAGTCAATGATAGCTTTGGCCATTTGGCGGGCGATGAGGTCTTAAAGGAGATAAGCCGGATCTTACTGAAGATTTGCCGTGAAGTTGATGTAGTTGCCCGTTACGGCGGAGATGAATTCGCGGTAATTTTACCCCAGACCGGTAAGGAAGGTTCGTTTTACGTGGCAGAGAGAATAAGGAAGGCAATAAAAGGCAATAACTTCAAATCACGCGCTCCTGAACCGATTAATTTAACAGTGAGCTGTGGAGTGGCATCGTTTGGCGGGTCCGTGAAGGAAAGGGACGTTCTTATCAAAAAGGCCGACGACGCTTTATACCAGGCGAAAAATGAAGGCAAGAACAAAACGGCGCTAAATCAAGTATAAAGAAAGATAATTTATGAAAAAAATAAAATTTATGGCAGGATTGATTTTCTTTTTAGTTTTTTATATCTTGGGGGCGCCAATTATCCGCGCGGACGGAAACTTAGTATCCATAGACGCGGAGAATGAGGAGATTTCCGATGTCTTATATTTAATTGCCAAAGACAGCAGTTTCAATCTGGTTGTCGGTAAGAGTATAAGCGGCAGGGTAACGGTTAAACTTGACAGTGTTCCCTTAGAAGAT
>DAOVNW010000004.1 GCA_030630095.1 Candidatus Omnitrophota bacterium | reverse complement strand
TTTTGAATTTAGCTAAAAAAATCATAAGCTTAACGCGTTCAAAATCGAAAACTATACATCTTCCGCAAAAAGAAGTAGATGTTTATTTAAGAGTGCCTAAAATAGATAAGGCAATAAGATTACTGGGCTTTGAACCTAAAGTTGATTTAGAGGATGGTATAACGCGGACAATTAAATGGTTTAGAAAAAATGCGAAGCAATTTGCGTAAGGAGGGTAATAATAAATATGAAGAAAATATCTGATTATTGGGATAAAAAAGCTAAGCAATTAAAGCAAGATCCAGCGGCTACAATGGGTGATGTTTGCTTACGAGAATTAGAAATTAATTCGATTATAAGACAATTAAAAAAGACTGATAAAGTGCTTGATGTCGGTTGTGGTAACGGATTTTCGACTGCTATATGCGCGGAAAAAGTAAAGAGTATAACCGGTATTGATTTTTCAGAAGAGATGATTAATCAGTCAAATCAATTAATGAATTCTCTAAAAAAGAAATTGAAGAACATAAATTTTCGCCAAATGGATATATTAAATCTTGAATTCGAAAAAAATAGTTTTGATATCGCAATAAGCGAAAGATGTCTAATTAATATCCAAAGTTGGCAAAACCAGAAAAAAGCTTTACTGCAATTAAAGAAGGTCATTAAGCCAAAAGGGTTTCTTTTAATGATAGAAGGCACAAAGCAGGGTTTAGCATGCTTGAATAAAGCTAGAAAAAAAATTGGTTTACACGAAATAAAAAAACATTGGCATAATGTTTTATTTGATAAAAAATTATTCAGCGGATTTATTAAACAACACTTTAAAATAATTGATATTCAATCTTTTGGATCTTATTATTTCATTTCCCGAATAGTACATCCATTATTAGTCATGCCAAAGGAACCGCAATTTAAAGCGAAAATTAATCAAATAGCCCGGAAGATAGCTTTGGAGATGCCTGCTTTTGAAGATATCTCTATTAATAATCTTTACATATTACAACCGAAAAAATAATTTATTCCGGTAATAAATCTATGAAACTGATTTTTTTAGACAGAGACGGTGTTATAAATAAGGATATCCAGGGTTACGTGGCAAGCTGTGAGGAGTTTGAGTTTGTTCCCGGCTCTCTCGAGGCCATAGTAAAGCTTAATGCGAGCGGATATGAGATAAATGTTATTTCCAATCAGGCAGGCATAGCCAAAGGAATTTACTCGGTAGAGGATCTCGAGAAGGTTAATAATAAAATGATGCGCGAGGTTGAAAAGGCGGGTGGAAAAATAAATTCGGCTCAATATTGCGTTCACGAGGATGAAGATAACTGTTTATGCCGCAAACCGGCGACGGGTATGTTTAAGAAAGCGGTTAAAGGGCGTGATATTGAATTTATGAGGTGCTACTTTATCGGGGATAAGATAAGCGATATTACAGCTGGCAGGAGGATTGGCTGTAAGACGATTTTGGTTTTATCCGGCAAGACAAAAAGAGAGGACGTTGCCTGCTGGAAAATTAAACCGGACTACATAAAAGAAAACCTGAAAGAGTCAGTTGACTGGATTCTTAATAAGGAAAATAAATGAAAGTTTTAATTGTTTATGCTTCTGCCGGAAGCGGCCATAAGAAAGCGGCTGAGGCGGTTTATGAGGCCTTTGGGAAGGATAAAACCGGCTGTGAAGTTAAATTAGCCGATATACTGGACTATACTAATCCGGTAGTAAAGTATGCCTATCAGGCTCTGTATCTTTTTACCATAAAACATATTCCTTTAGTCTGGGGGCTCATCTTTAAGATTACCAATAACAGAAGGTTTTACAAAATTACAATACCGCTAAGGCTTCTGATTGAGAGGCTGAATAGCCTGCGCTTTCAGGGGTATCTAAAAAAGGAAAGATTTGATGTTATTATATCTACCCATTTTTACGCATCGGCTATTGCGGGGATTTTAAAAAGAGATAAGGCCATTAATAGTAAACTGATTACTGTTGTGACCGACTATCTGGTGCACGCATTCTGGCTGACGGCCGAAAATGACTATTTTGTTGTAGCTTCATCTAAAGCCAGAGAAGAGCTTTTAAGAGATAAGGTGGCTGATGAAAAGATAAAAGTACTGGGTATTCCTGTCGGAGAGAAGTTTTTGCTTAAGAAGGATAGTGCCCGAATAAAAGAGAAGCTTAATCTGCGGCCGAAAAAAATAACTATGCTGATTATGGGAGGCGGTTTTGGTGTAGGGCCTTATGAGTATCTTTTAAAGGAACTTTCGCCTTTTAGTGAAAAGGTGGAGCTGATCTTTGTCTGTGGTTATAATATTGGGATTTATAAAAAGCTCGAGCTTCTTTCGACTGAACTTAAGACGGATGCCAAAATATTTAAGTACGTTGACAATGTAGATGAGCTGATGGAGGTAAGCGACATAATTATTACCAAGGCCGGCGGTATAACTGTGAGCGAAGCCCTGGTTAAAGGAGTTCCTATGCTGGTTATCAGGCCTATACCGGGGCAGGAAGAGTTAAATGCCATGCTTATGCAGGTGCTAAAAGTCTTAAAAAGTACCGCCAGTAAAGAGGAGGCTCTTATCTTTTTAAAAACCGTAATTAAAGAGCCGGATATCTTGGAAAAGATGAAAGAAAACGCCGGCCGGGCAGCCCGGCCAAAAGCGGCAGAGGAGTTGGTTAATCTTGCGAGAAGAATTGAGAGGGACTATAAATAAGATAAAGCTATTGATTGAGACTGATGTCAATATGGGTATAGATGAGTATTATCTTATGAATAATGATTCAAGAGCTCTTAAGGTACGGCGGCTTGAGGAGTTGAGAGGTGAGGTCTTGAAGTGCCGGAAGTGCGCCCTTTCTAAAACCAGGAATAACGTGGTTTTTGGTGAAGGTGATCCGGATGCCGACTTACTCTTTGTCGGAGAGGCTCCCGGCAGGGATGAGGATTTAGCGGGCCGGCCCTTTGTCGGCCGCGCGGGAAAACTTCTTACCAAAATTATAAATGCTATGGGGCTTACCAGAGAAAAGGTTTTCATTGCCAACATCTTAAAGGACAGGCCTCCCGCTAACAGAAATCCCAAAGAGGAGGAAATTAATGCCTGCCGGGGATATCTATTACGCCAGATTGAAATTATTGAACCAAAAGTAATTTGTGCCCTCGGAACTTTTGCCGCTCAGGTTTTACTAGGGGTGGATACTCCAATCTCAAAACTCAGAGGAAAATTCTACGATTATCACAATGTCAAATTTATGCCCACCTATCATCCCGCTTATCTGCTTCGTAACCCCGGAGGTAAAAAGCCGGTCTGGGAGGATATGAAAAAGATAATGAAAGAACTCGGCATTAAAAATAATGATAGCTCAAGTCGTAGTTAACAGGCCCCTAAGAAAAGTCTTTGATTATGAAATCCCCGCGGAGTTTCTTAAGCTCTTAAAAAAAGGCCATAGGGTTGAGGTTAATTTCGCGGGTGTCCGGCTGGGCGGTTATGTAGTGGGCTTAAAGAAAGAGAGTCGGATAAAGAGCTTAAGAAAAATTGAAAAGATTATTGACGAGGATCATCTTTTTAGCTCCAGACTGCTTACTGTTACCAGAGAAGTTGCCCGCTACTATCTTTGCGGCTGGGGAGAGGTGTTGGAGGCGGCTCGAGGTGTATCTTGCAGCGGCAAAAAAGTTAAATTACAACCGGATGAGCCGTTTCATCGGCAGACAGTTTTCCATAAAAAACTTAATACCACGGGCTTAAAAGATGTTCATAGAAAAAAACGCGAAGATACAATAGGCAAAACAGCCAGCGGGGAGTTTAAGGCTTTTCTTTACCAGCCGTCAGACTTGAAAGATAAGATAGATTTTTATCTTCGGCTAATTCGCGGGATTTTAAGGTTGAAGAGAAGTGTTATGCTTCTGGTGCCGGAGGTTATGGCGGCAGACAGTATGTTTAAAAGGCTGGAGCTGATTTGTCCTGAAGAGACGGTGATGCTCCATAGCCGGCTTACGCAAAGGGAAAAAGATTATAATCTGCGGTTATTAAAAGAGCAAAAGGCGCGCCTTGTTATCGGTACGCGCTCGGCCGTGTTTGCTCCGCTAAGCGATTTAGGCCTGATAATCGTTGATGAAGAAGAGTCAGAGCTTTTTAAAAAGCCTGACGCACCCAAGTTTAACGCTCAAAAGGCTGCTTTGATAAGGGCGGAGGTTGAAGGTTGTCCTGTTGTCCTGTCCAGTCTGACGCCTTCTGTAGAGTCGTATTACTACGCCTTAAAAAGGAAATACATTTTTATCGGAGAAAAGAAAAAAGCGCCTGTTTCTTCAAAAAGGGCCGTTATCGTGGACTTAAGAGCCGAAGAGGACATTTACGGAAGAAAGAGCCTTCTGTCGTTTACCCTGAGAGAGAAGATTGAGAAGTCGTTAAAAAATAAAAAGAGCGTTGTTCTTTTATATAACCGCCGGGGGTTTTCGACTTTTATTAGATGCGATAAGTGCGGTTATAACGCCGTTTGCCCCAAATGCCGGATGAACCTGGTCTATCATTACGACAAGAAGAAACTTCTCTGCCATCATTGCAATTATAACGCGGAGCCTCCAAAATTGTGTCCGGAGTGCAAAAGTTCTTACGTTAAATATTCAGGCTTTGGCACGGAGAAATTTGAGAGCGTTCTAAGCCGTTTATATCCGGCGAGCAAAGTAGAGCGCCTCGATGTTGATACTGCCCGTCCCAAAGGCCGGAGGCAGAAAATTTTATCCCGCTACAATAAAGGGGACATTGATATTCTTATCGGAACCAGGATTTTATCAAGAGGAGTTGATTTCAAAAATACCGGCCTGATAGGAATAATATCGGCCGATACTTTTACGCAGACAACTGATTTCAGGGGGCAGGAAAAGCTATTCAGATTTCTTTATATGATAATAAATCGGGCTGTTTCTATGAAGGAAATTGAGATAGTTATTCAGACTCATCTACCGACTCATTTTGCCATAGAGGCTGCTGTTAAAATGGACCGCGCGGGATTTTACGAGCGAGAGTTAAAAGAAAGAGAAGAGCTGGAACTCCCTCCTTTTTATCACTTTAATTGTATAAATCTGAGGGGTAAAAACGAAGAGAAGCTTATCAAGAAAATTAAAGAGCTAAATAAGATTATCCGGCAGGAGGCGAAGAATTACAAAAACCTGAGTATAATCGAGGCTGAGCCGGTTAATATTTTAAAGCAAAGAGAAAGTTACAGGCAGAATATAATTTTAAAGGGCAAAAAATTAACCGATATCTACCAGGTGATTAACAAAGGCCTTAAACTTTTTAAAAAGAGTTCTGATATTTTTGTAACTGTAGATATTGACAGCCTGGAGTACTTTTGATGAGGCCTGGCGGCAGAATAGCCGCGCGCGGCCGTTTTAAGGTTTACTCTTTATTGCGGTAGGTCTGTTCGATTTTTTGAGATACGTCTTTATAATTTATGTCGACTTCGTAGATTTTCTTAAACTCGTTTATAGCTTCAGAAAATTGCTCCATCTTTTCATAGGTGCAGCCTAAATTATAAATTATATATTTGGTTTTATCCGAAATCTCAGGAGCCATGGAAAGAGCCTTTTTAAACTGGGCAGCGGCCAAATCAAGCATATTCTTTTCTTTGAAGCATAATCCCAGCATATTCAGCGAAGAAATCTTGCGGCCGGGGTCTTTCGCGGACTCCTGAAACTGGCTGATGGCTTCATTGAACATTCTTCGTTCTTTAAGTAAAAGCCCGTAATTATAACGAAGAGACATATCGCTGGGTAGTTTTGCCACGCTCTCTTTAATTCTTTCAAAGTGGATATTGTTTTTACATCTTTCCAGCTCGTCAATTTTTTGCGTAAATGCCCGGTTTTCAGGGTCATCGGCTTGATTTTGCTTAAGGCGTGAGAGCTCTTTTTCAATTTTTTTTATTTTGAGATTTTCAATATTTCTTAAGGCCACTTCATTATTAGGTTTAAAAGTAAGGATTTTTTTATATATTACATCAGCTTCGTCAAAGAGCTCTTTGGCTTTATAGTAGTCCGCTAATCTGAATAACATAGCGGTATTTTCAGGGTCGCCTTTTAACTTCTCTTTGAGGTTTTGGATTAGATAATCAATGTCTTCGTCGCTTTTAGCCATCTTTGTTTCTTTTTCGAGTTTACTTGCTTCCTCTATATCCCGAATTTTGCTTCTGAAAGTATCCTGATCCGCCCAGCCGTCTCTTTCTATCGTTTTTAGAGCTGCCAGGTCCTTAAGGCCTTTTTGGACATCCGCGTCATCAGGAGACAGCTGGCCCGCGCTTACGTAATAATTTTGCGATCTATTTAATTCTTTCTTATCCTTATACAGCATGCCTAACTTTTTGAGCGCTTCGAGGTTGTTTTCATCCATGCTCAGGCCTTCCTGGTAGGTTTTTAGTGCGGCTTCCTTCATTTCCAGTTTTAAGAATACAGCCGCCTGCTTAATGAATATTTTGGCGTTTAGCGGGTCAAAGTTTAGAGCTTTTTCGTACTCTTCCAGAGCTTCATTAAGCCTGCCCCGCACCTCTAACTTTTTCGCGTTTAGCATATAAGTTTGCGCCTTTACCTTGTTCGCGCCGTAGCTAAAAAAGGAGGGAGGATTTTCCCGGAATTTTTTTATCTTGGTCAGGTGGAGGAAGTTGCGTGTATCAGCCAGTTTTACGTCTAATAAGAGAGCATGACTGAAGAGTTCAATGGCGTAATCGTAATTACGTCTTCTAAAAGCCTCCTCGCCTTTTTTCAGGTATTGCTTTATCTCTTTTGGCAGTGCCTTTTCATTTTCACTCATTCTAAAAGTTCCTTTTTCTTAAGCTCACCATATTATAAATTACCACCCGCCCTTTGTCAATAAAAGAAAAAAGAAGCAAATTTATTTTTTGACTTTGGGGTTTATTCTTGATATACTCCACATAATAAGAGAAATTAGAATACTGAGAGGTAAACTTAGCATCTAAGTCTTATTTTTTAGATGTGTGATGCATATCGCGCGGGGAGAAGCGTTAAGCGCAAAGCGCGAAGCGTAAAACCAAAGTGTAAAGTTTAAAATACAAAAATTGCCCTTTTGGAGAGCGGATATGAAGATAGTTTTTTTTGGTACTTCGCTGTTTGCTCTTAAAACAGCGGAGTGCATAAAAGACTCGGATTATGAGCTGATAGCGGTAGTTACTCAGCCTGACAGGCGCGGCGGCCGCAGTATGCACGTTATCCAGCCTCCGGTTAAGGAGTGGGCGCTTGAAAACAAAGTGGCTTTGCATCAGTTTGAAGACTTAAATGAAGCCGAGCCGCTGTTAAGAAGCCTGGCGGCTGACGTATTTGTGGTGGCGGCTTACGGAACCTTTCTGCCGGTTAATATTATAAATATTCCAAGACTTCTTTCGATAAATGTACATCCTTCTCTCTTGCCCGAATACAGGGGGGCGGCTCCGGTGAACAGGGCTATCATCGACGGCAGAACGGAAACGGGAGTGACCATTTTTAAGATAAGTAAGCAGATGGATGCCGGTGATATAATATGCCGGCAAAAGGTAAAAATTGATGAGGGAGAGACCAGCTTAATGCTGAACAAAAGGCTTTCAGATATTGGCGGCGGGATGGTTATTGAAGCTCTGGATATGATTCGGGATAACAGGTTAAAGCTTATTCCTCAAGACAACTCTCTGGCTACCTTTGCTCCAAAGCTGAAGAAAGAGGACGGGCGCATAGACTGGATGAGAGATGCCGGGGACATTTACAATCTTATAAGAGGAGTCTCCGGCTGGCCGGGCGCCTTTTGCGGGCACAAAGGCAGGCTTTTTAAAATATATGAGAGTGAATTGGCGGCCGGTGAGGGAGTTAAGAAGGGCGGCAAGGCGGGTGAAGTTGTATCTTTAGAAAAAGGTAAGGCTATTATGGTTAAGGCCGCTAAAGGCTATCTCAGAATTCTTAAGCTTCAACTGGAAGGGAAAAAAGTCCTTGACTCAGAGCAGTTCATCATCGGCTATGATATAAAGGAGGGGGATGTGCTAACCTCTTGAATTAAAAGAGGTTATCTATTGTTAAAGAGAAGTCCGGAGCGTGCGAAGAGCTTTTTTAGTAAATTTAGCTTGACAGAAAGTCTAAATTCTTATATAACTTAAAAGACAATAAAGACATATATAAACAGCATCAAACAGTTAAGGAGAAGATGATGAGCGTTAAAGTGGGTATTAACGGTTTTGGGCGCATTGGAAGAAACACCTTTAAAGCGGGGTTTGATAACCCAAACATTGAGTTTGTGGCTGTAAATGACCTGCCGGTTCCGATTGGAACATTAGCCCACCTTTTGAAGTATGATTCAACTATGGGTATATGGGATAAAAAGGTAGAAACCAAGGGAGATGAGATTATCGTTGATGGTAAGGCCCTTAAGGTGGTCAGCCATAGAGATCCATCTGAAATTCCCTGGGGGGCTATGGGCGTAGATATCGTAATTGAATCTACCGGTATTTTCCGCGACAAAGAAGGCGCTTCAAAACATATTCAGGCGGGTGCTAAAAAAGTAATTATTTCAGCTCCGGCTAAAAATGAAGATATCACCATCGTTATGGGTGTTAATGAGAAACAGTACGATCCGGCAAACCATAACATTATTTCAAACGCGTCTTGCACAACAAACTGTGTTGCTCCCTTAGTAAAAGTTTTAAATGATAACTTCGGTATTAAGAGCGGCCTCATGACTACCATTCACTCATATACAGCCGATCAGAGAATTCTGGATTTACCTCATTCAGATTTAAGAAGAGGGCGTTCTGCCGCGGTTTCTATGATTCCGACAACAACCGGCGCCGCTAAAGCGACTGCTCTGGTTATTCCGGAGATGAAAGGTAAGTTAGATGGTATGGCAGTTAGAGTGCCTACTCCGAATGTTTCTTTAACCGACTTAGTTGTTTTGCTTAATAAAGAAACTACTGTTGAAGAAGTTAACGCCGCCTTTAAGAAAGCTTCCGAGGGTGAATTAAAGAATATTCTACAGTACAACGACCTGCCGTTAGTCTCAAGAGACTTCTATGGTAATCCATACTCAAGTATATTTGACGCTTCATTCACCAATGTAGTTGATAGCACATTGGTCAAGGTGCTCAGCTGGTATGACAACGAATGGGGTTATTCCTGCAGAGTTATTGACTTGACAGTCTTTATAGGAGCGAAACTTGGATAAACTGAGTGTGAAAGATTACGACTTAAAAGGTAAAAAGGTTTTCATGAGGGCGGACTTTAACGTGCCCTTAGATGAAAATAGCAATATAACCGACGATACCCGTATAAAAGCGGCCTTACCCACGATTAACTATATTCTGGGCCAGGGAGCCAAATTAATACTGGCTTCTCATTTAGGCCGGCCTAAAGGTGAAGTAAAAGATTCATTAAGAATGGACCCGGTGGCCAAGCGCTTAGGCGAGCTTTTAGACGGTAAAAAAGTAATTAAACTTAATGACTGCGTTGGAGAAGAAGTAAAGAAAAGAGTAAGTGAGCAGGGGGATGATGAAGTTATTCTCTTGGAGAATCTTCGTTTTCATCCTCAAGAGAAGAAGAATGATGAGGCCTTTGCCAAAGAATTAGCCGGCCTGGCTGATGTCTTTGTTAATGATGCCTTTGGAACTTCTCATAGAGCTCACGCCTCTGTAGTGGGCATAGCTAATTACCTGCCCGCTTTAGCCGGTTTTCTTTTAGAGAAAGAAATAGACTTCTTAGGCAAAGCCGTAACCAACCCCGAGAAACCGTATGTTTCTATTTTAGGGGGCGCGAAAGTAAGCGATAAGATAGGTGTTATTGAAAACCTGCTGGATAAAGTAGATAGTATCTTAGTCGGCGGCGGCATGGCTTATACTTTCTTAAAAGCTCAAGGTATAGAGATAGGAAATTCTATCTTAGAGGAAGATAAGCTCGATATAGCCAAGACTATTTTAGTTAAAGCCGAAGAAAAAGGGGTTAAAATTGTTCTTCCTCTGGATCACATTATCGCTGATAAAATAGATAAAGACGCTAATATCAAAACTACTGAGGGTTTAGCAATCGACGCCGGCTGGATGGGCGTAGATATAGGCCCCAAGAGCATAGAAGCCTTTAAAGAGTGCCTTTCAACGGCCAAGTTGATTGTCTGGAACGGGCCTGTGGGTATATTTGAAATTGAACCTTTTGCCAAGGGCACCAATGAAATAGCCAATTATATCGCTACATTAGATGCCGTTACGGTTATCGGCGGCGGAGATACGGCAAGCGCGATTAACCAACTTAATTTAGCTGATAAGATGACTCATATTTCAACCGGCGGCGGCGCTTCACTGGAGCTCCTGGAAGGCAAAGAGCTTCCGGGTATAGCTGCCCTAACATCAAAATAAGGATATTAACTATGCCGAGACGCTTACTTATCGCGGGTAACTGGAAAATGAATAAGACGGCCACTGAGGCTATCCAGTTGGCGGCGGAAATAAAACGCGAGCTTTTTGATGTAGACGGGCTTGATATTCTGGTTTGTCCGCCGTTTACAGCTTTAGTCGCGGTACAGGATGTATTAGGCAGTTCAATGATAGAGCTGGGCGGCCAGAATATGCACTTTGAAGAAAAAGGCGCTTATACCGGCGAGATATCAGGGTCTATGCTTAAGGATGTCGGCTGTAAATATGTTATTCTGGGGCATTCGGAAAGAAGGCATGTCTTTGGTGAGTTGGATGAGGAGATAAATAAGAAGGTAAAAACGGCCATCTCCGACAGACTGATACCGATACTGTGTGTCGGTGAAAAATTAGAAGAGCGGGAGGCTGATAAGACTTCTGATGTAGTTCGCGGCCAGCTTGAGGCCGGTCTGATTGACATTGATTTAACGGATAGCGCGAAGCTTGTGATTGCCTATGAACCTGTCTGGGCTATAGGAACCGGAAAGACGGCTACCAGCCAACAGGCTCAGGAGGTTCATCTGTTTATCAGGGGTTTATTGAAGGATAAATATGGCGTTGATGTATCCCAGGGTATTCGTATCCTCTACGGCGGTAGTGTTAAACCCGCCAATATTGAAGAGTTGATAAAGGAGCCCGACATTGATGGCGGCTTGATAGGAGGGGCAAGTCTGGAGGCCGACTCTTTTTGTGAGATAGTAAAAAAATCCAATGCGACCCCTAATATCTAAAGTTTACACATAAGGTTCAACCTTATGTGTCAACTTAGAGGAGGTAAGATGTTTACAGTTCTTATAATAGTACACGTTGTTGTTAGCCTTATTTTGATTGCCTTGGTTTTATTACAGCCGGGTGAGGGGAAGGGGCTTTCTGAGACTTTTGGCGGGGGAGCTGCCGAATCAATCCTGGGTTCAAAGGCAAATAGCTTTTTAATTAAGGCTACCGGAGTAATGGCCGCTGTTTTTTTCGTTATCTGTATAACTCTAACAATTTTGACTGCCGGCAGTAGCAAGTCACTGCTTGAAAATAAAAGTATTGTGACTGAAGAGTCTCAGAAAATACAGGCAGCTGAACCTGAACCTTCTCAAGATGAACCGAGTCAGAAGTAAAGCGTCTGTTTATCTTAATAGATTAATTAAAACAAAGGCACTGCTTATCACAGCAGTGTCTTTTTTATTTTTTAGCGCCCCCCCAACCGGCGCCCAGGAGGCACCCGTTTACGGAGATGCCTATGTATCCGGCTCTATCTCCGACGCCATAACCCTTATTCCTTTTTTAGCTACAGACAGCACTTCGGGCAATATTAACTCGATGGTTTTTAACGGCCTCACTAAGGTAGACAAAGACTTAAATATCACCGGTGACCTGGCAGAAAGTTATGACGTTTCAGATGATAAGCTGACTATAACTTTTCATTTAAGGAAAAACGTCTTATGGCAGGATGGCGTTGAGTTTACTGCCGACGATGTTAAGTTTACCTTTGACCTTATCCTTGATCCGCGAAACGCGGCTCCGTATGCCGCGAACTTTCAGGATATAGAGGAGATTAAAGTTGTTGATAAATATACCGTCCAATTTAAGTACAAGAAGCCTTATGCCCCGGCTCTGCTGAAACTGGGTACTGCTATTATGCCCAAACATCTTTTGAAAGATATAGACCTTAAAAATTGTGATTTTGCCAGAGACCCCGTCGGTACAGGCCCCTATAAATTAAAAGAGTGGAAAACGGACCAGCATATAATATTAGACTCCTTTTACGATTATTTTGAAGGCCGGCCTTTCATTGATAAATATGTTGAGCGTGTTATTCCTAATCAGGCAGTTCAGTTTTTAGAGCTGATTACAGGAGGCATAGACTCTATGGGCCTTACGCCATACCAATATAAGTACCGCACAGACACAAAAAAGTTTAAGGAGCGATTTGTTAAGTATAAATATTTAAGCCGTTCCTATACCTACATCGGCTATAATCTCAAAGACCCCTTATTTAAGGATAAAAAGGTCAGACAGGCCTTATCATACGCGGTAGACAGGAAAGCTATAATAGACGGTGTTTTAATGGGGATGGGAGAGGAGTGCACCGGCCCCTTTATAAAAGGTACCTATGCCTATAATGAAGAGGTTAAGAAGTATCTATATAGTCCCCAAAAAGCAAAGGAACTGCTGAAGGAAGCCGGCTGGATTGATAGGAATGACGACGGTATTTTGGAAAAAGATGGGCTAAAGTTTTCTTTTAAATTGATTACTAACCAGGGTAATAAACAACGGGAAGATGTGGCTACCATTATCCAGCAGAATTGGCGGGAGATAGGGGTTGAAGTTGAGATACAGGCTATTGCCTGGGCGGCTTTTATAACCGAGTTTGTAGATAAAAGGAACTTTCAGGCTCTGATTTTAGGCTGGACTATGCCCATAGACCCGGATAACTATAATGTCTGGCATTCAGACTCAATGAAAGACGGGGGGCTTAATTTTATCAGCTACCGGAATAATGAGGTTGACTCTCTGATTGAGGAGGGGAGAGAGACTTATAATCAAGATGAAAGGCAGAGGATATACCATAAGATTCACGAGATAGTGGCTGAAGAACAGCCCTACACCTTTTTATATTTTCCCTATGCCCTGCCCGCGGTTTCAAAAAGATTTAAAGGCATAGAGCCCGCGCCGGCAGGTATCAGTTACAACTTTATTAAATGGTATGTTCCCGAAATTGAACAAAGGTATACCCGTTAAAAGGAAGATATGCTTAGATATATAACTAAAAGATTGCTTTTGATACCCCCGATGCTTATAGGTATCTCCCTGATTACACTTTTGGCTATGCATCTTACTCCGGGTGATCCGGCAAGTATGCGCTACGGGCTTAATCCTGAAGTCTCGGGTTCGGCGAGGGCGCATCTAAAGGAGCTTTACGGCCTGGATAAGCCGGTTATTATTCAGTATGGAGGGTGGCTTAAAAGAATAGTAACCCTGGACTTTGGAGATTCATTCATTGATGACCGACCGGTGATAGAAAAGATAAAGGAGCGCCTGCCGGCTACACTTATCCTGCAAATTTCGGCGCTTATCCTTATTTTTTCACTTGCTCTGCCTATTGGTGTAATGTCAGCCGTTAAACAAAACTCGTTTTTTGATAAGGCTACCACCTTTTTAGTTTTTATAGGTTTTGCCACGCCGACCTTCTGGCTGGCACTGCTATTGATGAGGTTTTTTGGTTTTCAGCTGGAATGGCTTCCGATTTCAGGGATGAGTCCCTGGTATGCTCAGGATTACTCTTTGCCGCGTAGAATTCTGGATTTATTATGGCATCTAATTTTACCGCTTTTTACCCTGGCTTTTACCGGCTTGGCCGGTATCTCACGCTATACGCGTTACAGTATGCTGGAGGTTATCAGGCAGGACTATATCAGGACTGCCCGTGCTAAAGGATTAAAAGAAAATAAAATTATATATCATCATGCCTTAAAAAACGCGCTCCTGCCGGTAATAACAATTCTGGGGCTGACCTTGCCGGCTTTAATCGGCGGAAGCTTTATCTTTGAAACGATATTTGCCTGGCCCGGCATGGGAAGGCTGATGTATACGGCAATTTTGCAGTACGACTATCCGGTGGTTATGGGGGTGGGTATAATAAGTGTCTTTCTGACGTTAATCGGAATTTTAATCTCCGATATTTTGTATGCCGTAGTAGATCCAAGGATTAGATATGAATAAGAAGAAAAAGGACTGGAGAAAAAGATACGCTTTTGTCGGATTGAGTGTCATTATTGCAATGTTTGCCGCGGCAATCTTTGCCGATTTTATTACGGCTTATTCGCCGAATGAGACAAACCTTGCTCCCGAGGCAAAGTTACAGCCTCCCTCAAGAGAGCATCTTTTAGGTACGGATGACCTGGGGCGCGACGTTTTTGCGCGTATGCTCTACGGCGCCAGGATTTCTTTGAGCGTAGGATTTGTGGCGGTTATCATCTCCGTCGTAATAGGAGTAATTTTGGGGGCGATTTCCGGTTATTACGGCGGCTGGGTTGACATTTTTATTATGCGTGTGGTGGAAATAGTTATGTGTTTTCCGACACTGTTTTTAATATTGATGCTTCTGGCCTTTTTAGGGCCGAGCATTATTACAGTGATGGTGGTTATCGGAGTAACCGGCTGGACCGGCCTGGCGAGGCTGGTGAGGGCTGAATTCCTTTCCGTAAAAGAGAGAGACTATGTGCAGGCGGCCAGGGCTTTGGGGGCTTCGGACTTCAGGATAATTTTCAGGCATATACTGCCCAATGCTCTGTCACCCGTTTATGTCAGCGCGGTCTTAGGTGTCGGCGGGGCCATACTAATTGAGTCGGCGCTTAGTTTTTTAGGGCTGGGAGTTCAGATTCCAATGTCCAGCTGGGGTAATATTCTAACTTCGGGTATGCACTACATTGAAAGCGCCTGGTGGCTGATGCTCTTTCCGGGGCTGGCAATACTGATTACCGTTTTAAGCTATAACATTTTAGGAGAAGCCTTAAGGGATTTGCTTGACCCGAGGCTTAAAGGATACGGACAAAAATAAAAATGCTTAAGGTCAGGAATTTAAAAACCTATTTTTATACTCAGCGCGGTACAGTTAAGGCGTGTGACGATGTCAGCTTTGACATTGACCATGGCAGAAATCTTGGTCTGGTGGGTGAGTCCGGCTGCGGCAAGAGTATGTGCTGTCTTTCTTTATTAAAGCTAATACCGCCTGAGGGAAATATTGTATCGGGCGAGGTTTTATATAAGGGTAGAGATATCTTCTCTATGGATAACAAAGAGCTGAGAAAGATAAGAGGCAACAAGATATCAATGATTTTTCAGGAGCCGATGACCTCTCTAAATCCGGTTTTGAGTGTCGGGGAGCAGATGACAGAGGCTGTACTTGCCCACAAAGATATAAATTACGGGGAAGCAAAGGCCTTATCAATTGAACTGTTAAATAAGGTAAAGATAGACAGGCCCAAAAACCGCTTTAACGAATACCCGCATAATTTAAGCGGCGGGATGAGGCAGAGGGTGATGATTGCTATGGCAATATCCTGCCGGCCGGATATTCTGATTGCCGATGAGCCGACAACGGCGCTTGATGTGACCATACAGGCGGGAATTCTCGAACTGTTGGATGAACTGCAGAATGAGTATAATATGTCGGTTTTGATAGTCAGCCATGACTTTGGCGTAATCGCCCGCCTGGCAGACAGGGTGGCGGTGATGTATGCCGGTGAAATTGTTGAGTACGCCGCCGCGGAGGATCTCTTTAAAAATCCGCTTCATCCATATACAAAGGGGCTGTTATCTTCCATTAAACAGATAGACAAGAGAGACAAAAGATTGTCCACCCTCAAAGGGGCCGTATGCGAGCTGGATAATCTGCCGAAAGGATGCAGATTTTCACCTCGCTGTGATTTGGCCTCTTCAGAGTGCCGGGAGGCTTTACCCGGACTGAAAGAGATTAGTCCGGGGCATTTTGTCAGATGTGTAAAAAGCGGATAAGTAAAAAGCTAAAAGCGTAAAGCGAAAAGTGTAAAATTATAGTGTAAAAGTAAAAAGACTTAAAAAACAAAATAAGTAAAGAAGAGATTAAAAAGATAGCTAATATACTTGGTTCAAATATTTTAACTTTGAAAGGCAAGAAGTAAGTTTTAAGTTTTGAATTATCGTTTTAAGCTTTTCGGTTTGAACTTTTCGCTAACAGAATGAACGCCTTGAGGAATTTAGATATGAAGGTTATTGTTGAGGCAAAGGGCTTAAAAAAACACTACTTCGCGGGTAGAGGTCTGTTCAGGAAGGATGCGGATGTTATACGGGCCGTTGACGGACTGGATTTGACCTTGTATAAAGGTAAAAATCTCGGGTTAGTGGGTGAGTCCGGCTGCGGCAAGAC
>DAOVNW010000133.1 GCA_030630095.1 Candidatus Omnitrophota bacterium | reverse complement strand
GTATATCTTTAAAAACAGGTTCTTATGGAATGGAAGCTTTGGCGATGTCTATAAAATACGCTTCAGAGGCTAATCTGGATCTTTTAACTATAGATGGCTCCGGCGGCGGCACCGGAATGAGTCCCTGGAATATGATGGAAAGTTGGGGCGTGCCCTCTGTTCTTCTTCACTCGAAAGCCTATGAATACGCGGCCTTGCTTGAGGCTAAAGGCCAAAAGGTAGTAGATATGGCCTTTGCCGGCGGAATTGCCAAAGAGGACCAGATATTTAAGGCTTTGGCCTTAGGAGCGCCATATACTAAGCTTGTTTGTATGGGAAGATCTCTTATGATCCCTGGTTATCTGGGTTCTAACATTGAAGGTGTCCTTAAGCCTGATGTGAAAAAGAAGGTTAACGGCAACTGGGATAAATTGCCTAAGTCTGTATCTAATCTCGGCTCCAGCCCGGAAGAAATATTTGCCGGATATTATGACCTTGAGAAGAAGGTTGGCAAGGATGAGATGAAGAATATCCCGTATGGCGCCATCGCGGTTTGGACGCTGGCGGACAAGCTGGGTGCCGGCTTACAGCAGTTAATGGCCGGTGTCAGAAAGTTCAGCCCGGAGGGAATTAGTCGAAACGAGATTTTTTCTGCCAATAGAGAAACGGAAAAAGAGACCAAGATCCCCTTTATTACTGATATCGCGGATGACAAGGCAAAGGAAATAATTGACGGCTAATAGTAAGAAGTAAAAGAAGATATTAAAGAGGGATGCGATATACAACATCCCTCTTTTTGTTGAAGATTGGAAACAAATTATAAGGTAAATCTTGACACTTATTTAAAACTATGTTATAAAAGATAAGGCGCACAAGGAGGTGCCGCCCGTTTTAATGAAGATGAGACAGAGACGTCCTGAAATTAAGGATGTCTTTTTTTTTAAACAAAGCCGCTAATTCAGTTAGTAAAAGATAAGTACTACAAGGTTTAAGGGTTATGGGTCTAAATGAAAAGATGAACGCCGTAATTGCTTTAGAGGACGGAACGGTTTTTAAAGGAAAATCTTTTGGCGCCGCGGGAGAAAGGTGCGCTGAGATTGTTTTTAATACCAGTATGACAGGCTATCAGGAAATTATTACCGACCCTTCCTATAAAGGCCAGTTTGTTCTTATGACCTACCCACTAATAGGTAATTACGGGGTAAACTCAGAGGATGTTGAATCACACGGGCCGTTTGTGGAGGGTTTTATTATCAAGGAATGCAGTTCTATAGCCAGTAATTGGCGTTCTCAGAAAACATTGAATGAATATTTTAAAAAGAATAAAATATTAGGGGTTGAGGGCATAGATACACGCGCCCTGACAAGGTATATCAGGCTGAAAGGAACCATGAAGGCCGTTATTTCTACAGCGGACTTTAATGAGCAAAGTCTGGTAAAAAAAGCGAAAAACTCATCCGGTTTAGCCGGACGCGATTTAGTAAAAGAGGTTACATGCGGCCAGGCATATGTTTGGTCACAGCCATCAGCCATCAGCCATCAGCCATCAGAAAAAAGATTTAAGGTTATAGTTTTAGATTGCGGAGTAAAATTTAATATTTTGAGAGAACTCGCGGAACATAGTTGCGAGATAACGGTTGTTCCCGCCAAAACTAAATCCGATGAAATTCTAAAATTAAAGCCGGATGGCCTTTTGCTTTCTAACGGCCCGGGAGACCCTCAAGGTGTTCCCTATGTAGTTGAAACCATAAAGGGGCTGATAGGCAAGGTGCCGATATTTGGAATATGCCTGGGGCATCAGATGCTGGGGTTGGCCTTGGGCGGCAGGACGTATAAGCTTAAGTTCGGCCATCATGGCGCGAACCACCCGGCAAAAGACCTGAAAACCGGTAAAATTGTCATTACGGTTCAAAACCATGGATTCTGTGTGGACATAAATTCGTTAAGTAAAAAGGATGTAGAAGTTACACACATAAACTTAAATGACAACACATGTGAAGGATTAAAACACAAGAGTTTGCCCGTATTTTCGGTGCAGTTTCATCCCGAGGCTTCAGCCGGCCCCAATGACGCGAAGTATTTGTTCCATGAGTTCATTAAACTCATGGAAAGAAACCAGAAACCAGAAAATTAGAATATCTTCTAATTCTGGTATCTGGTTTCTCCTGAATGGAGTGAAGGAAAATGCCTAAAAGAAAAGATATTAAAAAAATACTTATTATAGGTTCCGGCCCTATTGTTATAGGCCAGGCGTGTGAGTTTGACTATTCAGGAACACAGGCTTGTAAAGCTCTCAGAGAAGAAGAGATTAAGGTTGTGCTTATTAATTCCAATCCCGCGACAATAATGACCGATCCCGAACTGGCAGACGCTACTTACATAGAGCCCATTACACCGGAGATGTTAGAAAAGATTATTGAAAAAGAAAGGCCGGATGCTTTACTGCCAACCTTGGGCGGACAGACAGGCCTTAATACGGCAATGACGCTGGTTGAAAGAGGTGTGCTGGACAAATATAACGTGGAAATGATAGGCGCGAACTATGAAGCCATTAAAAAAGCTGAAGACAGGGAATCTTTTAAAAAGGCCATGGAGGCAATAGGGCTTGATTTGCCCAAGAGTAGAATAGTGCGCGGTATGAGTGACGCGCGCGGGGTACTCGCGGCAATAGGCCTGCCACTTATTATCCGGCCAAGCTTTACACTTGGAGGTACTGGCGGCGGCATAGCAACAACGGAAGAGGAGTTTGAAGAGATAGCAGATATGGGATTAAAAAACAGTAGGATTAGTGAAATTCTGATTGAAGAATCTATTGTTGGCTGGAAAGAATATGAGTTGGAGGTCATGAGAGATAAAAAGAATAATGTGGTAATAATTTGTTCTATAGAGAATTTCGACCCTATGGGTATTCATACCGGTGATTCAATAACTGTTGCCCCTGCCCAGACCCTAACCGATAAAGAATATCAAAAGATGAGAGATATGGCCATCGCGATAATAAGGGAAATAGGTGTTGAAACAGGTGGTTCAAATATTCAGTTTGCCGTTAATCCCAAAAACGGGAGAATGGTTGTTATTGAAATGAATCCAAGGGTTTCGAGGAGCTCTGCCTTAGCGAGCAAGGCGACGGGTTTTCCTATCGCGAAGATTGCGGCTAAGCTTGCCCTGGGTTATACTCTCGATGAGATAAGAAACGACATTACAAAAGTGACACCTGCCTGTTTTGAACCCGCGATAGATTACTGTGTGGTAAAAATTCCAAGATTTACTTTTGAGAAATTTCCTGAAGCAAAAGATATCCTGGGAATATCAATGAAATCGGTGGGCGAAACTATGGCCATTGGCCGGACATTTAAAGAAGCGTTGCAAAAAGGCTTGAGAGGCTTGGAGATTGGGCATACAGGATTGGACAATAAATCAGATTATAAAGAGATATCTGATGAAAAAATCAGACTGAGGATGCAGCAGCCCAATGCCTCGCGAATATTTTATATAAAATACGCTTTACAAAAAGGATACAGCGTTGACGATGTTTTTCAACTTACCTCTATAGATCCCTGGTGTATTGATAATACTAAACAAATCGTAGAGCTCGAAAAACAGATAGCAGGTCCTGGAAAAAATCTATCCTCTGGTGTGC
>DAOVNW010000049.1 GCA_030630095.1 Candidatus Omnitrophota bacterium | reverse complement strand
TGAAACGCTTAACCTGCACCAGTCAACCAACGATGTCTATCCAACCGCGGTTAAGGTGGCTGTGATTTTTCAGCTAAAAAAGTTAAGCGCGGCCATTGCGTTACTGCAGGGTGCCTTTCAGAAAAAAGAAAAGGAGTTTGCCGGCATTGTAAAGATTGGCCGCACTGAGCTTCAGGAGGCGGTTCCGATGACGCTGGGAGCTGAGTTCTCAGCCTTTGCCGGAGCTTTTGCCAGAGACAGATGGCGGGTTTTTAAGTGTGAAGAACGCGTCCGAACGGTGAACATAGGGGGCACGGCAGTTGGCACCGGCCTGACGGCGCCCAGGAGTTATATATTTTTGGTTATTGAGAAGCTGCGTGAGCTAACAGGGCTGGGCCTGACGCGGGGAGAAAATCTGGTTGATCAAACTGCTAACAGTGATTCCTTTGTTGAAGTTTCAGGTATTCTCAAGGCGCACGCGCAAAATTTGATAAAGATTGCTAACGACTTAAGACTGCTTCACCTTTTTAAAGAGATAGAGCTTCCTAAAGCGCAGACAGGTTCTTCCATTATGCCGGGGAAAATTAATCCGGTAATTATGGAAGCGGCTATTCAGGCGGGGCTTAAAGTTATCGCCAATGATTTACTCGTTACCGAAGCGGCCTCACGCGGCACCTTTCAGATTAACGAGTTTATGCCTTTATTGTCTCACGCGGTTTTAGAGTCTCTCGATATACTGATAGAAATTAATAACGTTTTTGCCTCTTGTGTTACGGCTATTCAGGCGGGGAACAGCAGGCATGTAGAAGCTGTGGAAAGTAGCCTCGCGATTATAACCGCCTTTTTACCGGTTATCGGCTATGAAAAGGCAACAAAACTCCTTAAGGAGTTCTCGTCTTCACAAGGAAAGTCTATTAAAGACTTTTTAACAAATAGATTGGGTAAGGAATTAGTGGATAAAACCCTTTCAGCCGGCAATTTAACCTCTTTAGGGCACAAAGAAGATGCTGAAAACACCTAAATCATTACGTTTGCAGATTGGCTTGTTTGGCCGCGTAAATGTGGGAAAGTCAACTTTTCTTAACTATGTTTCCTCGCAGGAGGTTTCAATTACTTCTCCTTATCCGGGAACTACTACCGACGTGGTAGAAAAAAGTATGGAGTTACTGCCGGTTGGGCCGGTAGTTTTTTTAGATACGGCCGGCCTTGATGATGTATCGGCGCTTTCTAAGTTAAGGCTGAAAAAGACGCATAAAATTTTTGAGCGCTCTGACATTTTTGTACTTCTTGTTGAGCCCGGCATCTGGGGAGAATATGAAAAGCGCATTAAAGAAGAGTCGCTTGCGCGAAATATCCCACTGATAGTTGTAATAAACAAGATCGACGTTAAAAAATTAGATGAGGCCTTTGTTAAACAGGTCAATTTTCATAGTCAGCATATAATCATTTGTTCCAGCCTTGATAAAAACAGAAGAGATGAAGTTATATATCAATTTAAGCAATATTTGATAGAGGCTTGTCCCGCTGACTTTGTGAATCCGCCGGCTATTATCGGTGATTTGGTGCCGGCAGGCGGATCCGCGGTACTCATTGTGCCCATAGATTTGGAGGCGCCCAAAGGGAGGATTATCCTGCCGCAGGTGCAGGCGATACGCGATTTGCTGGATAATGACGCGGCGGCGTTGGTTGTTAAGGAAAGAGAATATAAGTCTCTGCTTGATAATCTCAAACGGCCGCCTGATATTGTTGTCTGCGACTCCCAGGTGGTTATGAAGATGGCGGCTGATACCCCGCCCGCGATAAAATGCACTACCTTTTCAGTGCTTTTCTCCAGGTATAAAGGGAATTTAACAGAAGCAGTTAAGGCCGTAGGGGCAATAGATACCCTGAAACCGCGCGATAAGGTTTTGATAGCCGAAGCCTGCAGTCATCATCCGATAGAAGATGACATCGGCAGGGTAAAAATTCCCCGTTGGCTGCGTCAGTACGTAGGAGGAGATTTAAAGGTTGATACGTATGCCGGCAGAGATTATCCCGATAATTTGAAAGAGTATAAGTTAATTATTCATTGCGGCGGCTGTATGATAGGCCGCAGGGAAATGCTAAGCAGAATAAATAGAGCTAAGGAGTCAGGTGTGCCGATTACCAATTACGGGCTATGCATCTCTTTTTTACATGGGGTCATAGAGAGGGTTCTTTCGCCTTTCCCGGCGGCGCTTGATATCTTAAAAAGACAAAAGCGGACATAAGTCAAAAAAGCAGGAGAGGTTTATGCAAACGAAAGCGATTAATGTTAATTCATGGATAAAAGAACGGATAAAGCCGGAGGAAGTAGATAAATACTTAAAGGCGGACGGGAAAACTTTTATTAACGATAAAGAGATAGAACAGAATCTATCCGTCAATACAAAACCCGATATAAAGAGGATAAAAGATATTATAGACAAATCTTTATCCATCCAGACCCTGACACTTGAGGAGACGGCCTGCCTTTTAAATACGGAAGATGCCGAAGCGCTCCTGATGATGGAAGAAGCGGCGCTCAAAGTTAAGAAAAAGGTTTATAATAATAGAATCGTAACCTTCGCGCCCTTGTATATGTCGAATATCTGCGTGAATGATTGCGCCTATTGCGGCTTTCGCCGGTCAAATACTGACGCCAGCCGCCGGGTACTCTCTCTGGATGAGGTTAAAAAGGAGATAGAGGTGCTGGCCGGCCGGATAGGCCACAAGCGCCTCATTGCCGTTTATGGAGAGCACCCGCTGACAGATGTTGACTATATGGCCCGGACATTAGAGGCTATTTACAGTGTAAAAGCAAAAACTAAAAACGGATTTGGACAAATAAGAAGAGTAAATATAAACGCGGCGCCTCTTTCAGTTGAGGCCTTAAAGCGTCTCCATCAGGTTGGCATAGGAACCTATCAGGTTTTTCAGGAGACCTATCATCAGCAGACCTACAAGACGGTGCATCCCGAGGGTACTATTAAAGGTAACTATAAATGGCGCCTTTACTGCCTGCATAGGGCTATGGAAGCCGGTGTAGATGACGTAGGCCTGGGGGCCTTGTTCGGCCTTTATGATTGGAGGTTTGAAGTGATGGGGCTGGTGGCGCATTCGAGGGAGCTTGAGGAAAAGTTTGGTGTCGGCGCTCACACCATCTCTTTCCCGCGCCTTGAGCCGTCCGAAAATACGCCTTTTTGCGATAACTCAAAATATAAGGTAAGCGACAAGGACTTCATAAAACTTATAACCGTTATCAGATTGGCCGTTCCTCATACGGGTATGATTATTACCGCCCGCGAGACGGCAGAGATAAGAAGGAGGTCACTTTCTCTGGGGATAACGCAGACAGATGCTTCGAGCAAAATAGGCATCGGCGCCTACAGCGAACGCGGCTCAGGGCAGGAGGGTTCGAGACAGCAATTTTTCCTGGGCGACACGCGTGGCTTAGATGAAGTAATAAGAGAGTTTGCCGAGATGGGTTA
This sequence comes from Candidatus Omnitrophota bacterium, assembly GCA_030630095.1. Classification (GTDB taxonomy): domain Bacteria; phylum Omnitrophota; class Gorgyraeia; order JAGLLT01; family JAGLLT01; genus JAGLLT01. Next base: position 3,713 of record DAOVNW010000049.1, on the reverse strand, counting down.
CATTACCTCTTTTTGTACCGCGGGCTACAGGTGCGGGCGGACGGGTAAGCGCATTATGGACCTTTTAAGAACGGGCAAAGAGGGGCAGTTTTGCAAGCTAAATGCCGTTCTTACTTTTAGGGAGTGGCTTAACGACTTTGCCGGCGAAGAGACTAAAAAGGCGGGAGAGAAGGTTATTAATAGGGAGATAGAGGAAGTCAAGGCGGCAATGCCCGGCATTTTTTCTAACTTTATGAATTACTATGAACGGATTAAAAAGGGGGAACGGGATCTCTACTTTTAATTAAAGAATGTAAGGTTGTAAACTTTAAAAAAAGGTTTGTGAAATAAGGTGACAGCGAAAGAGATTTTAAAGTACCTGCAGGCAGGCGAAAGAACCGCGCTCATAAAAAGAGCGGATGAAGTTAGAAAAGAGCACTGCGGCAACAAGGTTATCCTGCGGGGGCTGATAGAGTTTTCCAATTACTGCGCCAGAAACTGCCTTTACTGCGGCTTGAGAAGGGATAATGGGAGCTTAAGGCGCTACAGGATGAAGCCGTCTGAAATTATTAAAGCCTCTTATGGCGCCTGCGAAGAAGGAATGAAAACGCTGGTGCTTCAGTCAGGAGACGACTTTTATTATGGAGTTGATGATATCCGCGGTATAATAAAAGACATAAAGAAGAGGTTTCCGGATACGGCCATTACCCTCTCGGTCGGTGAGCGGCCAGATGATGAGTATAAGGCCTTCTTTAATTGCGGGGCGGACAGGTATTTATTAAGGCATGAAACGATGAATGAGAGGCTTTATAAAAAACTACATCCCGGCCAGTCGCTAAAGGAGAGAATAAGGATACTCGAGTTTTTAAGGAAAACAGGCTATCAGGTAGGAGCGGGTTGTGTAGTTGGCCTGCCTGGGCAAGCGATTGAGGATTTACGCGGGGACATACTCTTTCTTCAGGACTTCCAGCCGGATATGATAGGCATTGGGCCTTTTATTCCCCAGAGCAATACGCCGCTGGCTGAAAGCAGTATCGCGTCTGTTGACTTCGCCTTAAAGGTAATAGCTCTCGCGAGAGTTGTAACAAAAAATTCACACATGCCGGCGACTACGGCACTGGCTACTTTAGACGAAGGCTGTGGGCATATTCTGGGGCTAAATGCCGGATGCAACGTTATTATGGTTAATTTTACGCCGTCTAAGCTTAAGAAGGACTACGCGATTTATGACAATAAGGTAAGCGTAAGTTTAAAAAGGGCGGAAGCCGCGGTTTTAAAGAGTGGAAGAGAGGTTACCTTTGAAAGAGGAGACTCACTCAAGCGGTAATGTCAAGAGTGGAAAGCTAAAAGCGTAAAGCGAAAAATGTAAAATTATAGTGTAAAAGTAAAAAGATTAAAAAAATATCAAATAGTAAGAAATAAGTTTTAAGTTTTGAATTATGGTTTTACGTTTTTCGGTTTGAGCTTTTCGCTAATAGATTGGTGATTTAAACTGTTAGGACATTACTATGGCTAATCTTAAAGATATATTTGACCGTCTTAAGAAAAATGAGGACTGCGTTTTTCTGGAGACGAACAGGTTTGACGCTCAAAACAGAAAAAGCCTTCTTTTTTTAAAGCCTTTTAAGGTGATTACCTGTTTCCGGCCGGAGAAGTTGAGGGAAAAACTGGATGAGCTGGATGAAATCTTAGATAAAGGCTATTACGCGGCAGGCTTTATAAGCTATGAAGCCGGCTATGCCTTTGAGGAGGCGCTTAAGGATAAGAACAGGTATGCCTTTCCGCTTTTGTGGTTTGGAGTATATAAAAAGCCTTTAATTTATGAGGGCAGGCTGGCCGGCGGAGTAGAAGGGAACACTTCTATTAATGATATAAAGCCGAACATATCGAAAAAAGAATATATAGCTAACATAAAACGTATCAAAAAACATATTGTACGAGGCGAGAGTTATGAGGTGAACTTCTGCTTTAAGCAAAAATTTTCTTTTCGCGGCTCCGCTTATAAGTTTTATCTTCAGCTTAGAGAAAAACAGACGGTTGCCTACTCCGCTTTTATAAAATTTGGCGATTATTTTATCGTCTCCTTTTCACCGGAGCTGTTTTTTAGAAAGACAAAAAGTTCTATAGAGACACGGCCTATGAAGGGTACCCTTAAAAGAGGAAAGACTCTGGATGAGGATGTCGAGCAGGAAAAGTTTCTCGGGAGGTCGGATAAAGACAGAAGCGAAAATCTGATGATAGTTGATTTATTAAGAAACGACCTGGGCAGAATCTCAAAGGCCGGCTCTGTTAAGGCGAAAGAGCTTTTTAAGGTGGAGAAGTATGAAACGCTTTTTCAGATGATTTCTGTAATAAGAGGTTCACTCAATAAGGATATTTCGCTGTATCAAATTTTTAAAAACATTTTTCCCTGCGGTTCTGTTACGGGAGCCCCCAAGATAAAAACTATGCGGATTATCAGGGAGTTGGAAAAAGAGCCGCGCCTTGTCTATACCGGCAGTATAGGCTATCTCGCGCCGAAAAAAGAAAAAAGTACTTTTAACGTAGCTATTAGAACGGTAGTTATTGACAAAAAGAAAAATAAAGGCGAGATGGGCATAGGCAGCGGTATCGTTTATGAGTCTGACGCCTCTTCTGAGTACGACGAGTGCCTCTTGAAGTCCAGCTTTTTGACGTCTAAGAAGAGTAACTTTCAGCTGATAGAAACCATCCTGGTAAAAGGCGGCAGGAGATGTTTTCTGTTGAAGCTCCATTTTGAAAGATTAAAAAAATCTTCCAAATATTTTAATTTTTGTTATAATGAAAAGGCCATCAGGGAGAAGCTGAAAGCGCGCCTTGAAGCCCTTGATAAAAGAAAGTCCTATAAATTACGCCTGCTTCTTTCACGGGACGGGACGGTGAAGATTACCTGCTCAGTTATTTCCGCCGGAGAGGATACAATGCCCCGCAGGGTTAAGGTTTCTGGCAGAAAGACGTCATCTTCTAATGTTCTCCTGCGCCACAAAGTAAGCGATAGGGAGTTGTATGACAAGGAGCATAAAAAGTATAAGAAACTCGGCTTTTACGGTGTTATTTTTACAAATGAAAGAGATGAGATTACCGAAGGAACGGTTTCGAACGTTATTATCAAAAAGGGCGAATTTTACTATACCCCCGCCCTAAGCTGTGGTTTATTAAACGGGGTATATAGGCAGTATTTAATAAATAAAAGAAACTTTCCTCTTAAGGAGAAAACCCTCTTCAGAAAGGATATACTGACGGCGGACACGGTATATCTTTGTAACTCTGTAAGGGGCTTAGAGGAAGTCAAAGTCATTTAGGTGCATATATGGAATATCAAGCTTTTGCTTTAAAATGGAGGCCGAAAACTTTTGACGAGGTAGTTGGCCAAGAGCACATTACCACTACTCTGAAGAACGCCATCAGGCAGAAGAGAGTTGCTCACGCTTTTTTATTTACCGGCCCGCGCGGCACCGGCAAAACCTCAACCGCCAGAATTTTGGCTAAGGCCTTAAACTGCAAAAAAGGGCCTGCTCCCACACCCTGCAATGAGTGCCGGAGCTGTTTGGAAATTGACAAATCAATTAACCTTGACGTGCTGGAGATTGACGGCGCCTCTAACAATGGTGTTGATGAGGTAAGAGTTCTGCGCGAAAATATAAAGCTTTCTCCTTCAAACAGCAGATATAAGATATACATCATTGATGAAGTTCATATGCTTTCCACTTCGGCCT
>DAOVNW010000142.1 GCA_030630095.1 Candidatus Omnitrophota bacterium | reverse complement strand
GTTTCAACCAGAATTCTAATAGCGGTAACCGGCTTTATGTCCGAACCTCACCACTGGCTGTGGTTTCTTGTAGGCTTTGTTTTTATAGTTGCTATTTGCGGAAGGGTTAATCCGGGCAGCAAAAGAAAATTTATCGTTGATGTGATAAAATTACACCTCCCCGTACTGAGAAACTTTGTCAGAAATGCTGAAATTGCCAAGTTCGCGAGGTCCTTAGGGCTTCTGCTCAAAAATGGGATTCCTGTCTATGAGAGCATGGAACTGGCGGCGGATACACTGGACAATGATATCCTCAGGAAGAATTTAAAACAGGCCGGAAAAGAAATTGTTAACCGGGGGTTGACTTTATCGGCCAGCTTAAAAGGGATAGGTGTTTTTCGGGGCTTCACAATTAATATGATAGCCGTCGGTGAGGAAGGCGGAAGTTTGGAGGAGTCTTTAAATGAGGTAGCCGAGGTTTATGAAAAGGAAGTTGAGCAGGCGATTAGGCTAATGACTTCCATCTTAGAACCTTTATTGATATTGATTGTAGGCTTAATCGTAGGTTTTATAGTACTTGCTATATTAATGCCCATATTAAATATGAGCGTTATAGCAAGATAAAGAAAATTCAAAAATCAAAACGAAAAATGCAAAATTACAATGCAAAATTCAAAAGTTTAAGCGCTTTTACCTTAATTGAAGTAATACTCGCGGTAAGCATTTTGGCCTTTGGGTTGATAGGTGTGGTCAAGGCGTACATTGTATCAGTTGATGCCTTAGAAGTTAGTCAGTATATAATAGATACTACTTATTTGTTAAATGAAAAACTTGCCGAAATCGAACAAGAGATAATAGAAGAACCTCAATATTTTTTAGATAACTCAGAAGGTAAATTTGAAGGCGGGTATAGAAATTTTAAATGGGTAGTTACTGTTAGTGATTCAGTAAACGAAGATCTAAAAGAGGTAAAAATTACCGTCTTTAGCGAGCAAATACAGCCCGGCAGAGAAGAAAGTTTGGTATGTTATGTGGAGAACAAATAGACGCGAATTGACGCTAATCAAAATTCGCGCCGTGCCTGCCGGCAGGCAGGAATATTCGCGAATAAGATTTGCGGGAATTAGCGTTAAAGGTTTTACTTTCATTGAAACTCTTGTTGTAGTTTCCATTTTTGCCATATTGGCAACGGCTGTATTTTCGGTTTTTGGCGCCGGTTTAAAAATCTATGGAAAAGTAAAAATTCATACGGGCAGCCAGGCGGATATTTTATTGTCTATGGAAAAGTTTCAGAAAGATTTAAGAAATATATTTTGCTTTAGCGGTATTGACTTTACGGGGGAGGCCGCGAGCCTTTCCTTTGCCGGTTTGATAAGATTTGCTGACGGTAAAGGAAATCAAAAATTATCAGTGGGAAGAATTACCTATTATTTTGATGAGGAGACCGGCGCCTTAATTAGAAAAGAAGAGTCGTATCCGGAAGCGGCCTCTCAGGAAGAAGGGGGAGCCCAAAGGGCATTAGCTTCTATAGAAGGGCTTAAATTCCGCTACTATCATTTTGAGTCCGAGACGCGGGAATATATCTGGCGGGATTCGTGGGAGGCTGCCAGCGGCCTTCCAAGGGGAGTGAAGATTGAAATTACATTTAGCGGCGGCGATAAGGAAGTTGTACTGGATAAAACGGTATTTATACCAATATCCGGTTAAAAAAAAGCGTATAGCGTATAGCGTAGAGCGTAAAGGAAGCATTTTAATAATAACTCTCTGGGCGCTCTTTTTTTTAGCCATACTGGCAGTTGCCGTAAGCGCTTATGTCTGGCCTCAGATAAAGATCGCGGTAAGATCGCGGGATACTATGAAGATGTATGAAATGGCGAGGGCTGGCACAAAAGAGTCAATTTCAGTTGTTGAAAAGGATACTATTGATTCATATGACGCTTTAAAGGATTTGTGGAGCAATAACGAGGAAGTTTTTAAGGAGGTTGAAGTTGGTGACGGCATGTTTAGTATTAAATACCGGCTGAATGAATCGGGGAAAGAGGAAGAGTTTCGTTATGGCCTGATAGATGAGGAGCGTAAGATTAATATCAATAGGGCTAATCTGCCGCTTTTAAAAAGGTTCTTCGAGCTTGCCGCCGGGACTTCGTCTCAGGACGCGGGTAACATTGCCTCCGCTATCATAGATTGGCGCGATGAAGATGAAGACCCCCTTGAATTCGGGGCGGAAAGCGGTTATTATTCGCTCCTGGATCCGCCCTATCCCTGCAAGGACGGAAATATTGAGGTTCTCGAGGAATTACTTTTAGTTAAAGGGGTAAATGAAGAGATATTTAACAGCGTTAAGGATAAAATAACTCTCTATGGTTTAGGAGCCGTAAATATAAACACGGCCGATGAGTTAACTTTAAGAGTTTTAGGAATGAGTCGGAGTTTATCAGAAAAAATTATCCATTTCAGAGAAGGCCCTGACGGCAAAGAGGCGACGGAAGACGATAACGTCTTTGAAACTACCTTCACAATTATCGCGGTTTTGGCGGAGGCGGAAGATTTGTCGGAAGAAGAGATATCTCAGCTTAATGACATTATTAACGGCGGCTTAGTTTCGACGCGTTCGGATAATTTTATGGGAGAATCCTTTGGAGAACTGAAAAATAAAGATTCGTTCCTAAAAATTCTATTTATCTTTAACCGCGATAAATCCATAAAGTTCTGGAGACAAGACTGAAAATTAAAATAACACATCTTCACCACACCGTAACTTGACACATAAGGTTCAACCTTATGTGTCAAGTTAGAGATAAAAATGAGTAGATACAGACAAAAACTTTCTTATAGAAATAAGGTGATTAGTGCGGGGGAAATTTATCATATTACTCAGCGTGCTCCCGGTAAAGAGAAGCTATTTGTAGAAAATAATGATTATCTTACAATGTTGTCGCTTCTAAAAAAGTGCGTTCAGGAATTTAATTTAGATGTTTTTTCTTTCTGTCTTATGCCGAACCACTTTCATATTCTTTTAAGAATCAATAAGCCTAATCTCTCTGAGGCTATGCATTCCCTGAATACTTCCTATGGAATGAAATTCAACACAAAGTATCAAAGGAAAGGACATGTTTTTTGTGGTGTTTATAGGGCATCAATGTGTTTAGATGATCCTCATCTCATCGGAAGCTCAATTTATATTCATCTAAATCCTCAAAAAGCGGGGATAATAAAAGATACCTTGGATTACCGTTGGTCTTCAGCAAATCTCTATATTAATCCTGAAATTAAAAGTTTTATGAACAGCAGTTTTATTTTAAAAATAATTAACGATGATTTAAAAAAAGCATCTTCCCTTTATAAGGATATGTTAAGAAACTTCTCAGATACAGACTACGAAAACATTATAGAAAACCCGCAAGCAGGGATAAATTTTTCTAAAAAAGTGTTTAAAAATTTATTAAGTGTACTATAT
>DAOVNW010000071.1 GCA_030630095.1 Candidatus Omnitrophota bacterium | reverse complement strand
GGATCTGTTTAAAAAGTCACTTTTTTTTACTCTCTAACCCCGAAAAAAAAGAAGAGTTAGGCAAAAACGCCCTGGCTTTTTTAGAAGAATCAAAGGGAGCCGCCAAAAAGACCATTAATTTGATCGAAACCCTTAACTTGACACATAAGGTTCAACCTAAAGTGTCAAGTTAGCGGGATTTTTTTATTTTCTTGACAGCGTTAGGGATGTTTATTATAATGTTTATAAATGATGAGTAAAAAAGATATAAGAAGAGAGTTTCTTTATAGATTGAAAAACCAGAACGCGGAACAGAGGAGAATTAAGAGCCAAGAAATCAAGCATAAACTTTTTTTGCACCCCGAGTATAAAGCAGCCGAGATGGTTATGTTTTACATTGCAGAGGATATTGAAGTTGATACTGAAAGTATGATTAGAGAATCATTAGAAAGTGGGAAAAAGGTAGCCATTCCTATTACTGTAGTAAGTCGAAACGAGTTAATAGCTTCTTTGCTGGTGGATTATGATAAGGAGCTGACAAGAGGGCCTTACGGGATTTTAGAGCCTAAGAGTGATTTCGTCAGACTCGTTCCGTTAGAGATGATAGATTTAGTAATTGTGCCCGCCATTGTCTTTGATAAAAAAGGCAACCGACTGGGGCACGGCACAGGTTATTTTGACAGATTTTTAAGTAAGATCGCGAAGGATGTGCCTACTATAGGTCTGGCGTTCGACTTTCAGGTAATTGATTTTCTTCCCACCTTTTCTCATGATGTTGCTGTAAAAGAAGTGCTTTCAAATTAACCAAATCAACTTCCCGCCTCCTCTGCAGCTGTTAGCTGTTTGTTAAAGATCAAAAAATAGTAATCTAATAGTCTATATTAAGGAGGTGTCTAAAATAGATACGTTAAACGTAAACCCAATATTGATGAAGGTAATTTTATTTTTCGCCGGAGCGCTGTTGATTGGCGCTGGATATTTCTTGCGGAAGTTTCTTGGTAAAAAGAAGGTGAGGGCGGCAGAAGATAGAGCGAAAGAAATACTTGAAACTGCCGAAAGGAATGTTGAGGCAAGGAAGAAAGAGGCGGAGTTAGAAAGCAAAGAGTTACTTTACAAGATAAGAGCGGACTTTGAAGAACAGACTAAAGAAAGAAGGCAGGAGCTGTCCCATTTAGAAAGGCGGCTTGAGCAGAAAGAAGAAAACCTTGACCGCAAGGTTGATATTTTAGATAAGAAAGAAAAAGAAGTAGCTAATCAGGAGAGTATTGTTAAAGGCAAACAGCAAGATGTGCGTTCTAAGGGTGCTGAGCTGGAGAGGATGCTTGAAGAGGAGAAAGAAAATCTGCAGAGGATTTCAAGGTTAAGCGCCGAGGAGGCTAAGAGTTTACTGCTAAAAAGAATGGAAACCGACGTCAGGCATGAAGCTAGTGTGATGATTAAGAGGATAGAGGATGAGGCGAAAGAGACGGCGGAGAAGAAGGCAAAAAATATTATAAGCCTGGCTATCCAACGCTGCGCGGCAGATCACGCTACAGAGACGACGGTAAGCGTGGTTAATCTTCCCAATGACGAAATGAAGGGCCGTATTATAGGACGGGAAGGCAGGAATATCAGGTCCTTTGAGACGGCTACCGGTGTGGATGTGGTTATTGACGATACGCCGGGGGCGGTAACTCTCTCCGGCTTTGACATGGTCAGGCGGGAAATCGCGCGCCTTTCGTTACAGCGCCTGATAACCGACGGAAGAATACATCCGGCCAGAATTGAAGAGGTTGTCAAAAAAGTTAAAGAAGAGATGGAGGCAACCATCAGAGAGGAAGGCGAAAAGGCTGCTTTCGATGCCGGTGTCCACGGTTTGCACGCGGAGATTATAAGACTTTTAGGCAGGCTTAAATTCAGGACAAGTTATGGACAGAACGTTCTTCAGCATTCTAAAGAGGTGGCCTATCTGATGGGCGTGATGGCCTCTGAGCTGGGAGCTGACTTTAACTTAGCAAGAAGAATAGGCCTTCTGCATGATATTGGCAAGGCGGTTGATCATGAAGTTGAAGGTTCGCATGACAAGATCGGAGCCAACCTGGCAAAAAAATACGGTGAATCCCATCAGGTGATACACGCGATTGAAGCTCATCATGAAAGCGCGGAGCCAAAAACACTTTTTGCTGTTTTAACCCAGGCAGCGGATGCCGTTAGCGCTTCAAGGCCGGGCGCCAGGCGTGAGACATTAGAATCCTATATCAAACGGTTGGACAAACTTGAATCTCTGGCTAACGCTTTTGGCGGTGTTCAAAAGTCATATGCTATTCAGGCCGGGCGTGAAATACGGGTTATGGTTGTGCCGGACAAGGTAGCTGATATGGAGACGGTAGCTCTGGCGCGGGAAATAAGCAAGAAGATTGAGGAAGAGCTTGAATACCCGGGCCAGATAAAGGTTGTTGTTATCAGAGAGACAAGATCTATTGAGTATGCTAAATAACGAATAGCGTTTTGCGGATAGCGTATAGAAAAGCAAAAATGTTCTAACTAAACGCTATCCGCTATACGCTAACTGAGGTATTTATGAAGATTTTAGCGGTTGGGGATATTGTTGGAAAGCCGGGGCGCAAGGCGGTTAAGTTCTGGCGCGCGAGGCTGAAAGACAAAGAAAAGATAGATTTTGTTATAGCTAACGGTGAGAACTCAGCTGGTGGTTCGGGTTTTACGCCCAAAGTTGTCGATGAGCTGTTATCTTTTGGCATCGATGTTATAACTTCAGGAGACCATGTTTTTAAGAAAAGAGACGTTCTTGAGATAATTAATAAAGAAGACAGGCTTTTAAGGCCGGCAAACTATCCGGATGGCGCTTTAGGCCATGGATATGTTGTTTTAGATTTAGACAACGGCTTTAAGGTAGCCGTTGTTAATCTTGTTGGAAGGGTTTTTATGAAAGCGCTGGATTGTCCTTTTAAAACGGCCGGCGCGCTCATTGAGAAGATAAAAAAAGAGACACCCATAATTATCGTTGACTTTCACGCGGAGGCGACAAGTGAGAAGATAGCTATGGGTTGGTTTCTTGACGGTAAGGTTTCGGCGGTTTTAGGTACGCATACCCACGTTCAGACGGCCGATGAGCGCCTTTTGCCCCAAGGCACCGCTTACATAAGTGATTTAGGGATGACCGGCCCGATAGATTCTGTCCTGGGCAGGAAGGTTGATAATGTCCTTGAGCATTTTTTAAACGGTATGCCGGGCAGGTTTGAAATAGCGGAGGAAAATCTCCAGCTCCAGGGAGTTATTTTAGATATTGATGAGAGCAGTGGAAGGGCGCGCGGTATAAAAAGAGTTAAACTTGTTATTTAAGATGCCGAATAAAGACGCGAAAGTTTATACAGTTAGTGAAATAAACAGACGGATAAACGACGTTTTGACAGATTCGTTTATGAGTGTTTGGGTAGAAGGTGAAGTATCAAATTATAAAAAACACCCCGTAAGCGGCCACACCTATCTTACACTGAAGGACGAAAAGGCTCAATTAAGCTCGGTGATTTTTAAGAGTGCCGGTGATCGGGTAAAGTTTGAGATTAAAGACGGGCTAAAGGTTCTTTGTTTCGGAAAGATAGGTGTTTATCAGGTTCAGGGGAAGTATCAGTTATATATTGAAAAGGTTGAGCCTCAGGGTTACGGTGCTCTACAGCTGGCCTTTGAGCAGTTAAAGGAAAAACTTGAGAAGGAAGGGCTCTTTAAAGAAGAGCACAAAAAGCCCGTACCTCTTTTACCGCGAAAAATTGGCTTGATTACCTCTTCCTCCGGAGCTGCCATAAAGGATATACTCAATAGTATTGATAGGCGCTTCTCAAATGTTCATATAATATTAAATCCGGTCAGGGTTCAGGGAGAGGGTGCCGCTTTGGAGATAGCCCGGGCGGTGGAAGAGTTTAATCGGCTTGAAGGTGTAGATGTTTTAATCGTTGGGCGGGGCGGAGGGAGCTTGGAGGCCTTATGGGCTTTTAATGAGGAGGTTGTTGCCAGGGCAATATTCGCTTCGAAAATTCCCATAATCTCCGCGGTTGGCCATCAGAAGGACTACCTGATAAGTGATTTTACAGCTGATGTAAGAGCGGCAACGCCGACCAAAGCGGCTGAGATGGTTATTAGCGCTAAAAGTGAGTTGGGTGAAAAACTGTTCAATTACAGCAGAAGGCTGGTAACGGGGTTAAGGCAGTGCCTTCAGAAACTGGAAAAAAATCTTTCCTCCTTAGCAAAGAGCCGCTTTTTTAAAGATCCGCAGGAGTTAATTCGGCAGAAGCAGCAGCAGTTAGATGAGATAGCAAATTATTTTGCCAGGGCATTTTCGCATTTCATCCAGCTTAAGAAAAGCGATTTTAAGACCCATTGCGCCAAACTTGACGCGTTAAGTCCCCTTGCTGTTTTAGGTAGAGGTTATAGTATTGTTCGAGGCAGGACAACGGATAAGGTAATAAAAAGCGTAAAGGATGTAATTAAAGGTGATGTGTTAGAGACGACGCTTTCAGATGGCAAATTTAGTAGCGTAGTGAGGGAAATACATAATGCCGGAAATTAAATTTGAGAAAGCTTTAGAATGTTTGGAAAAGATTGTTGATGATTTAGAAAGCGGGTCTTTGAGTTTAGACGATTCTCTAAAAGCTTATGAAGGAGGCGTGAAGCTTGTTAAGATGTGCAGTAAAAAACTTAATGAAGCGGAGAAGAAGATTGAAATATTAACAAAAGAGGAAGGTAAACTCGTTACAAAACCTTTTTTGGCAGAAGAGGATTAATCTTAAGACAAGAGTAAAGAAATGGATAATTTACTATCAAAAATTAATAGTCCAAAGGACTTAAAAGAAATTCCTAAAGAGAAGCTTCCGGAGGTCGCGCGGGAAATAAGGAAGCTGATAATAGACACCGTTTCTAAAACAGGCGGGCATTTAGCCTCCAGCCTGGGTGTTGTAGAGTTAACGATTGCTCTTTATTATGTTCTTAATGTACCCCAAGATAAGGTTATCTGGGATGTAGGCCATCAGTGTTATTCCCACAAGATTTTGACCGGCAGGAGGGACAGGTTTCATACCTTGCGCCAGTTCGGCGGCATAAGCGGTTTTCCCAATAAAAATGAGAGCGAGTATGATCTTATTACTTCCGGCCACAGTTCAACTTCAGTCTCTTTTGCTCTGGGATTGGCGGCGGCTAGGGATATTAAAAAAGGAAAAGAAAGGATTGCAGCGGTTATCGGGGACGGCGCTCTGTCGGGAGGAGAGGCGTTTGAGGGTTTGAATAATGCCGGCCAATTAGCTAAGGATATAATAATAATCCTTAATACTAATGAGATGTCAATATCGGTTAGCGTGGGCGCCCTGAGCAATTATTTAAATAGAATAATCACCAACCCTTTATATAATAAGGTAAGAGATGAACTGAAAGTTTTCCTCGGGCGCATTCCGAAATTGGGCTCCAGGGTTAGCGAGGCCGGCAGGAGGTTTGAAGAGGGGCTAAAAAATCTGATAGTCCCCGGCGCGTTCTTTGAGGAGCTGGGCATTAGATACTTCGGTCCTATAGATGGGCATAACATAGAACAGTTGATTAGT
>DAOVNW010000118.1 GCA_030630095.1 Candidatus Omnitrophota bacterium | reverse complement strand
TTATTAATTAAGAAGTTATAGTTAATAAAAAGTTATAAAAGTATACCATATCTTTGCTGTTTTACAATGGTAAACAACAAAATTTTGCTTCTTTCGTTTAGGTTGACAATTCACGTTTATTTTAACGTTTCTTCTTTAGATGCAATAAGTTACATAAAACGGTCATTGCTTAACCTGAATATTTCATGCCCTCAAGTTGTAATGGGTCAGTTACGAAAACTGACCCATTACGTTAAATTCTACAACCAAGGTTATCTATAAACCCCATACATACTTAAAATGCCGGCAATAAGACTCCAGGCCACAAATCCTACTATCCCCCCTAAACTAAGAATAAGCGCCGGTTCAATTAAAATATTCATACGCTTAATATAAGTTTGCAATAACTTTTCATGAATTTCCGCAACTAAATTCAGGGCATTATCCATACTGCCGGTTTCTTCCCCAACGGCAATCATTTCCGCAACCATCGGCGGAAATATAAAAGATGCGTCTCTAATCGGCGCGGAAAGACTTTCGCCGCTGGTAACACGCTTTTCTACTGTATCTATCACCCGCATGGCCGCATAATTTCCCAGGATGCCCCGAACAATCTGCAGAGATTCCAACATGCTCACTCCATTGCCTAATAAAGAAGCCAAATTTCTGGAAAATCGAATCACTACTGAATAAGTAAAAATGGAACCGACAACCGGAAGTTTTATTTTAAACCTATCCATCCAATACCTTACTGTCTCAATACGGCTTAAAAAATATATCCCCAAAACTCCGGTTCCAACTCCAGTAACAAGATGTTTCCAATAACTCCTTAGCCAGCGTGTGCCATCAAGTAAAAACTGGGTATTCCACGGCAATTTCCCGCCCCGCGCCCTTATAAACGGCATGAACTTAGGGATAACAAAACCAACCAGGAAACTTACTACGATAATACTCATTAAAATTACAATCGCGGGGTAGATAAAACCGGTAATAAGCTGGGTGCGGAATGCTGCCTTGGCTTCAAGATGATCAGCTATGCGTTCTAACACGGCATCCAGCGTTCCGCCAAACTCTCCGCTCTCAATCATACTAATAATAAAAGATGAAAAAACTCCTGGGTGTTTCTTTAAGGCATTAGCGAAACTTGAGCCTTCCTCAAGATCACTTAGGACATGGGCAAGAAGCCGTTTTAATTTCCTTTTTTTTATCTGTCTTCTGAGTATTTGTAAAGAATTAGTCAGGGTAACGCCGGAGGCGACAAGGGCCGAAAGCTGACGAAACATTATAACGATATCGGAATTATAAATAAAACTCAAATAATCAAAGGGTGAAGCAAAAAAGGGCCATTTATTCTTTTCTCCTATTTCCCCGATTTCTTTTAATGTGATTATAATTTTTTTCCGGTTGCGAAGATTAGCGGCAGCAGTATTAATATTAGAAGCATCAATCGTTCCGGAATCCTCTTTCCCGCTATTATCCATTGTAATATAAAAAAATTTCGGCACAATCAATCCTCTCTAAAAATTCGGATTAGTCAACGGTCCACAATAAAATCTATTTTTTGTCTGTGGGCTGTGGGCTAATTTAGTCAAGCACCGTTACTTTCATTGCCTCTTCCGGTGAAGTTAAACCATGTTTTACCTTTAAAAAAGCATCCTGGCGTAAAGTGCGCATACCGCAAGATACAGCTATCTCTTTAATCCTTTGGGCAGAAGAACTTTTTATAACCTCCTGCTGAATAAAACTATCTACTTTAAGTAATTCAAAAATACCTGTGCGGCCCCGATAACCTGTTCTCTGGCAACGCTGACACCCCTGGCCCCGGAACCATTGTATATTTTTCTTAACGTTCTTTTCACCGTTAGAAATATCCTTTCCTACAGAGTTTAGCCCAAATTCTTTCCATTCATCCCGCAAAGGGCTAAATGGTTTTTTACAAAATTCACAATTAAGTCTTAACAACCGTTGAGCTACAATCGCGCAGACAGTGGAGCTCACGAGATATGGTTCACAACCCATCTCAATCAGCCGGGTAAGAGCGCTCGGGGCATCATTAGTATGCAAAGTGGAAAAAACCAGATGTCCCGTCAATGCCGCCCTTAAGGCAATATCCGCTGTTTCCTTATCACGAATCTCACCAACCATAATGATATCCGGATCCTGGCGCAAAATAAACTTTAGCGCCTTGGAAAAAGTAATCTTGTTGGCATAATCCACTTGAGTCTGGGTAATACCTTCTATCTGATACTCCACAGGGTTTTCAATCGTGGTTATATTAACTGCCTGCGAACATATAAGGCGAAGAACAGCATACAAAGTAGTAGTTTTCCCGCTGCCGGTGGGGCCGGTAATAAGAATAATTCCATGCGGCCTTTTAATCAGTGATTTAAAAATCTCTAAGGTGCCCTCCTCCATTCCCAAAGACTCTAAAGTAATCACTCTTCTTTTGGAAGAAAGAAGCCTCAGGACAGCTTTCTCGCCATTGATATTAGGTAAAACAGAAACCCGAATATCCACCGGGCTTCCCATTTCTTCAAAAACAAAACTCCCATCCTGAGGAGCACGCTTTTCAGCAATATCCAATCCGGAAAGAATCTTAATCCGGGAAACAAGCGGCGCGGATAACTTTATTGATAATGAATCCACTTCTCTTAATACCCCGTCAATCCGGAACCTTACCCGCAGCTGGTCTTTGCCTGTCTCAAAATGGATATCAGAGGCTCTTTGTCCTAATGCCCGGGAAATATACCCGTTTAAAACATCAACAACAGATTGATTAATATTTTCTTCTGCCGGCATCTTTTCTGAAAATCCTAACCGACGCATATAATATTTTCTCAATAAGCGCCCGATACCGGAATCAGTAGCTATACAAAACGATATCTGCTTATTAGTTAACCTTTGTAAATTGGCGCTAACCCGGGGGTTTAAAGGCCTTGAACAGGCAAGATATAAGGTGTTCTTTTCTATTTTTAAAGGAATAATATTGTATTTAAGAGCAAGATTGACCGGAATATATCGAATCGTTCCGGATTCTATATTTACTTTTTCTAATTCTATAAACGGCAGTTTATAAATTTGGGCTATTGCGCAAGCGACATCTTCTTCCATGCAATGCCCTAATTTAACCATGATTTGGCCTAAAAGCTCCTTATCTTTTATTTGAATCTCCAGAGCTTCATTCAGCTGTTCTTTATTAATAACCTTTTTTTCTACCAGTACATTCCCAAGCATCTCCACGCTCCAAATTAGTTCATGGTCCATAGTCCACAGTCCCTAATTCTTTTTTCTGTTGACTGTGGACTATCGGCTTTATGATATCCTTCGTTCTACAAGTTTTACATTTTTTGCGGCCTTAAAAACAGTCGTTTTATCAATCTTTCCCTGGTGATAAAGACTTATAAGAGATTGTTCCATTGTCTGCATGCCAAAACTTTTGCCTGTTTCAATAGCCGAATAAATTTGTCCGGTCTTGCCCATGCGTACCAGATTACTTATCCCTTTAGTAACAATCATCAACTCAACCGCGGGCAGGCGGCCATTTTCATCAATACACCTTAGCAGCCTCTGTGAGACTACTGCCTTTAAAGTTTCGGAAAGCTGCTGCCGGATATACTGTTGTTCAATTGAAGGGAAAACCCCCAGTATCCGGTCAATGGATGATACAGCATCACGGGTATGAAGAGTAGAAAAAACCAGATGCCCGGTTTCAGCTGCGGTAATCGCGGTACGCATTGTATCTAAATCCCGCATCTCACCTACCATAACAACATCCGGGTCTTCCCGCAGGGCATACCGCATTGCCTCAGCAAAAGAATCAACATCAGCATAAAGTTCCCTCTGATTAACAATGCCCTTCTTATGATCATGCAGATATTCAATGGGATCTTCTATGGTAATGATATTACAGGCGCGTGTCTGATTAATCATATCAATAAGCGTAGCCAGAGTTGTTGTCTTGCCGCAGCCGGTAGGCCCGGTAACCAAAATCATCCCATCGCGCAAACCGGAAAGTTGATGAAGACTTTCCGGTAATCCAAGTTCGGTAAGACTAAATATCTTATCAGAAAGCCTCCGAAAGGCAGCAGTTATTGTGCCCTTTTGATAATAAGCATTTATACGGAAACGGCCCCTATCCTCAAAACTATACGCTAAATCAATAGAATGTTTTC
>DAOVNW010000005.1 GCA_030630095.1 Candidatus Omnitrophota bacterium | reverse complement strand
TTCTTCACGCTACCAACAGGGTTCATTTAATAACTTTTCTTGCCCGTATTCCTATAAGGGCCGGCTATGATAAAAAAATGAGCTTTTTTTTGACCGACAGGATAAAAGACCGCAAGTATTTGGGCCAAAAACATGAAGCTGAGTACAATTTTGATATTCTTAAAACCGTTGGTATCTATAAGATGCCGGATGAACTTTTTATGCCCTGTTTTACGCGGGACAAAGAGAAGGTTGAAGCAATCCTGATTGAAAAAGGGATTAAGGCCGGCGATAAGATAGTGGCGGTTCATCCTGCCGCCAGTTGCCCTTCTAAGATTTGGCCGCCTGAGCGTTTCGCGAAAGTATGCGACACGCTTATTAAAAATGACTCGTATAAAATTGTTTTTATTTGCTCTGATCAAGATAAAGAAATATGCCGGCAGGTTGTTAGTTTTATGAATGAGGCCGCTTATGCTGTTTTTGAAGGGCTAAAATTGAGGGAGCTGGCCGCCCTTTTAAAGCGGGCACGGCTGCTGATTTCCAATGATTCGGGGCCGGTTCATGTTGCTGTCGCGGTAGGCACGCCGGTGATTGATATTTTCGGAAGAAACCGGGCAGGCCTGAGTCCGCGCCGCTGGAGACCGTTTGATAAAAAAAGTATAGTTTTACATAAAGAGGTAGGATGCCGTAATTGCCTGGCGCATAAATGTGACAAAAATTTTGAGTGCCTCAAAGCTATAAAGGTAGAGGATGTTTTAGATGCCGCGAAAAAAATTAAAGAGAGTATTGGTAGTTAATCCTTACGGAATAGGCGATGTTCTTTTTACTACACCGCTTTTGAGTAATTTGCGCAGAGCCTATCCGGATATTTTTTTAGCTGTCCTCCTGGGCTCAAGGACAAAGGAGGTATTGGAGAATAATGGCGATGTCAATAAAATTTACGTTTTTGATAAAGGAAAATTTGACTCTCTGAGCCGGATAAATGCTTTCAGGATGCTCTATGATTTGATAAAAGAACTGCGCCCGGAACGCTTCAATCTTCTGATTGACCTTTCTAATTCAAGCCAGTATGGTTTTATTTCAAAGTTTTTTTTGAGGGTTCCCCGGCGAGTAGGTTTTAATTACAGAAAGAGGGGCAGGTTTCTGACAGATAGAATAGAACTCAAAGGTTACCGGGAAAAGCATGTAGTTGAGTATTATTTGGATCTAATACGGCACCTGGGCATAAATGTCAGGCCGGAGAAACTAAAGTTTTCTGTTAGCGCCTCCAGTCTTAATTGGGCGAAGGTTTTTTTGAAGAACAGTGGAATTAAGCCGGATGACTTATTGATAGGTATTGTGCCCGGCGGCGGTTCAAGTTGGGCGAAAGACGCCGTTTATAAGCGGTGGCCGGCGGAAAAATTTTCAAGAACAGCGGATAGATTAATTGATGAGTTAGAAGCGAAGGTAATTATTATGGGGGATAGCTCAGAAAAAGAACTGTGCCGCGAGGTTATGGGTTTAATGAAGAACAAAGCTTTCTCTGCCTGCGGAGAAACAACTTTGCCCGAATTTGCCGCTTTGTGCGGGTTAAGCAGGCTTATTATATGCAACGACGGCGGCCCTCTTCACGTAGCAGTGAGCAGGGAAGTGCCGACAGTTTCTCTTTTCGGGCCCGTTGATGAAAGGATTTATGGGCCTTATCCCGATGAAGCAAAAAATTGCGTTGTCAAAAAAAACCTTAATTGCCGCCCATGCTATAATGATTTCAGGTTTAAAGCCTGTCCGGGTAAAGACTGCCTTAGATTGATAGGTGTAGATGAGGTTTATGAAAAGGTTAAAACACTCCTCCTGCAGCATACAAGCTGAAAATATAGTTAATTGACAGAGATTGCGCTATATGATAAAATAACCCGAAATGAATAAATTATTAAAAATTATTTCTCAATTTAAAAATGCCAAGATTCTTGTTCTTGGAGACGTGATACTGGATGAGTTTATCTGGGGGGCGGTTGACCGTATATCCCCTGAGGCGCCGGTGCCGGTAGTTAAAGTTAACTCACAGTCCTTTATGCCCGGAGGCGCCAGCAACGTGGCCAATAACGCGCGCGCTCTTGGAGCAAAAGTTTACATAGCCGGCGTGGTCGGCAATGACCAATACGGCAATATATTATCGAGACAGCTTGAGGATAAAGGCATTAATGTTGACGGATTGATGGTGGATGAAGGGCGTCCGACGACTTTAAAAACCCGCGTTATAGCTCATAGCCAGCAGGTTGTCAGGATTGACAGAGAGGATGAGGCTCATATAGGCAGTGGGATATTAAAGCGGATACTGCTTTACGTTAAGGCAAAGATTAAAGATGTGGACGCGATTTTGATTGAAGACTATGGTAAAGGTGTGATTATGCCGAAACTGCTTAGCGGCATTCTGAATCTGGCAAAAAGCGGCAAGAAAATTATTACCGTTGATCCTAAGGAGGAACATTTTTCCTATTATAAGATGGTGACAGCTATAACGCCGAATAAGCATGAGCTGGAGAAGGCCAGTGGTATCAAAATAAAAGATATGCCTCAGTTAGAAAAGGCCGCCTTTAAACTGCTAAAGAGGTTAAAGCTTAGCTCGATTTTAGTAACACTGGGGGAAGGCGGGATGCGCCTTTTTGAAAAAAACGGCAAAATCAGCCGTATTCCCACAATGGCCCAAGAGGTTTTTGATGTTTCCGGTGCCGGAGATACCGTTATATCAGCCTTTACGTTATCAATTGCCAGCGGGGCGACACATGAGGAAGCGGCTTTTATTTCGAATTGCGCGGCCGGTGTGGTGGTGGGTAAGGTGGGTGTTGCTGTTTGCGCTCAAAGCGAACTAAGAAAAAAAATAATTAGTGAAGGCAAAAAATAATAATATGTCAGCTACGGGAATTATACCTGCCAGGTTAGATTCAAAACGTTTTAAGGGCAAGGTTTTGGAAAAGATTCAGGGCAAACCCTTAATCTGGTATGTTTATAACCAGGCGATGCGGGCAAAGATGTTAGATAAGGTGATTATAGCTACCGACAGTAAAAAGATTAAAAAGGCGGCTGAAGGTTTTGGGGCTGAGGTTGTTATGACCTCATCCCGGGCTGTTACAGGTACAGACAGGATCGCGGAAGTTTCGCAGTCGCTCAACTCCGACTTAATTATAAATATTCAGGGGGATGAACCTCTGATAAACCCTAAGCTTATTGACAGGCTTATTCAGGTCTTATATGACGACGTTTCCCTGCGTATCGCGACGGCGGCTTACAGGGCAAAGAACTGTTGTGAGCTTGAGCATCACAATGTGGTTAAAGTTGTGAAAAATGAAGATGATTTTGCTTTATACTTCTCGCGCTCACTTATTCCCTACCCCAGATCTGATGAGGACTTTTTCTGTTTTAAGCACCTGGGAATTTATGCTTATCGCCGCTTATTCTTACTGACTTTTGCCACCCTGGCTCCTTCTCAGCTGGAAAAAATTGAAGGACTTGAGCAGCTGAGAGTTTTGGAATACGGCTATAGGATAAAGGTGATTGAGTCAGAGTATGATTCCATAGGAGTTGATACACCGGAAGACATGGAAAAGGTTAAAAGGATAATGGAGGCTAAAGTTGCCTAAATACATTTTTATAACCGGAGGAGTTGTTTCAAGCCTGGGTAAAGGTATTGCCTCGAGTTCTATCGGCAAACTGCTGGAGTCGGAAGGGATGAGAGTTACTATTCAGAAGTTCGACCCGTATCTTAATGTTGACCCGGGAACCATGAGTCCTTATCAGCACGGTGAGGTTTATGTAACCGAAGATGGAGCCGAGACCGATCTGGACTTGGGCCATTATGAAAGATTTACCAAGGCGCCCATAGGAAAATTTAACAGTGTAACCAGCGGTAAAATATACAATACGGTTATTCAGAAAGAAAGAAAGGGTGAGTATTTAGGGGGTACGGTTCAGGTTATACCGCATATAACTGATGAGATAAAGCGCGCCATCAGGCTGGTTTCCAAGGGGAAGCGCGTTGATGTTGTAATATGCGAAATAGGAGGGACTGTAGGCGATATTGAGGGGCTTCCTTTTTTAGAAGCTATTCGCCAGTTTAGGCAGGATGTCGGCAGAGACAATGTTTTGTATATTCATTTGACTCTTATTCCTTATTTGAAAGCCGCCCAGGAGTTAAAGACAAAACCTACCCAGCACAGCGTCGGTAAATTACGGGAAATAGGTATCCAGCCGGATATAATATTATGCAGGACCGAGAAGAAACTAAGCAGGGAAGCCAGGGATAAGATATCTCTCTTCTGTAACGTAGACAAAGAAGCTGTTATTGAAGCGCCTGACGTAAAGAGTATCTATGAAGTGCCGCTGGTGTTTAAGAAAGGCGGCCTGGATAAAATAGTAAAGAGAAAACTATGCCTGAAGACCAGGAAAAGCAATTTAAAAGAGTGGGAGGATAAAGTAGTCATGCCCGCCTTAAATCCCTCCAAAAAAGTTAGAATTGCCGTGGTGGGAAAATATATGAGCCTTCAGGATGCCTATAAGTCTATCTATGAAGCGTTAAAACACGCGGGCATTGCTAATGATTGCGCTGTTGAGATTAAAAAAGTCGACTCCGGAAAACTTAAAAGGAGTACGGTTGAGAAACACCTGAAGGACGTAAAGGGAGTTCTTATTCCGGGAGGTTTTGGCCTGCGGGGCATAGAGGGGAAGATTGCCGCCATTTATTACGCGCGGACAAATAAAATACCTTTTTTTGGCATCTGCCTGGGAATGCAGTGCGCCGTTATAGAGTTTGCCAGAAACGTGTGCTTGTTAAAAGGGGCTCACTCAACGGAGTTTAACAAAGCCGCTAAGCATCCCGTTATAAGCCTTTTGGAGGAGCAGAGGAAGATAGAAAAAATGGGCGGCACTATGCGCTTAGGAGCTTATTCGTGCACCCTGAAAAAAAATAGTCTTAGTTATAAGGCCTACAAAAAAAAGTTGATTTATGAAAGGCATCGTCATCGCTATGAATTTAACAATAAATTTATAAAAGTGATGAAAAAAAACGGCCTGATTATAGCGGGTCTTCATAAAAGCAGAGGGCTGGTTGAAATTGTAGAGTTAAAGGGGCATCCCTGGTACGTAGCTTCACAGTTTCATCCTGAATTTAAGTCAAAACCCGACAGGGCTCATCCTCTTTTTGTTGATTTTATCAAGGGAGCTGTTAAGTTGAATGAAAAAGGTTAAAGTTGAGAGAGAAGTAGATATCGGTAATTTTAAAATAGGCGGCGGTAATCCTTTTTTTGTTATAGCCGGCCCCTGCGTTATTGAGTCGGAGAAGGCTGTTCTTATGCACGCTGAGGCAGTAAAGAAAATTACTGATGAACTTAAGATACCCTGTATTTTTAAATCCAGCTATGATAAGGCAAACAGAACATCACTTTTCTCAGACAGAGGCCCGGGTATCAAAAAGGGTCTGAGAATACTAAAAAAAGTAAAAACTAAATTTGGCCTTCCCGTTTTAAGCGATGTTCATACAAAAGAAGAGATAAAGGAGGCTCAATCCGTACTGGATATTATACAGATTCCGGCCTTACTTTCCAGGCAGACGGATCTGATAGTAGAGGCGGCAAAAACCAAAAAACCGGTTAATGTAAAAAAAGGACAATTTCTATCGCCCGGGGATATGATTAACGTAATTCAAAAAATAACCTCCTGCGGCAACCACAGGATACTGCTTACGGAAAGAGGCAACATATTTGGCTATAACAGTCTCGTAAGCGATATGCGCTCGATTCCCATTATGAAAAGCTTTGGGTATCCTGTTGTTTTTGACGCCAGCCATAGTGTGCAGACACCGGGAGGCAAAGGTAATAAGTCGGCCGGTGAGAGCTTATTTATACCGTGTCTGGCAAAGGCCGCGGTAGCGGCCGGGGCAGACGGTATCTTTATGGAAGTGCACCTCAGTCCGGCTAAGGCCCTTTGTGACGGTGCAAATATGTTAAAGCTGAATAAGTTAAAGAAACTTCTTATTGTACTTAAAGAGATTAATGAAATAGTAAAAAGCAGGTAATCAGTTATGTCTATAAAAAGAGCCAGAGAGGTTTTGAGATTAGAGGCCGATGGCATAAGTAATTTAATCCCAAGAATTGATAGAAATTTCATTAAAGCGGCAAATCTGCTTAATGATTGCGAACGTATGATTATTGTAACCGGGATGGGCAAGCCGGGTATAATTGCCCAGAAAATTTCGGCAACCCTGGCTTCTTTGGGTATATCCAGCCTTTTTCTGCATCCGGCTGACGCTATTCACGGCGATCTGGGTAGAGTTGTTAAGGATGATGTGGTAGTTGTTTTGTCAAAAAGCGGCCAGACCGAGGAGATACTGAAACTGCTTTCAACCATAAAAAAGATAGGAGCCAGGTTGATTACTCTGACCGGCAACATAAAATCTGAGCTTGCCCAAAATAGCGACGTAGTTTTAGATGTCAGCGTGAAAAAAGAAGCCTGTCCTCTGGGATTAGCGCCTACCGTCTCGACAACGGCTATGCTGGCCATGGGTGACGCTCTGGCAATGGTTTTGGTGGATATGAAGGGTTTAAAAAAAGAGGACTTTGCCTTCTATCATCCCGGGGGGTCTCTGGGGAAAAAACTGCTTCTTAAGGTTGAGGACATTATGAGAAAAGGCAGGCAAAATCCGGTGGTCAAAAAAGATGCCGTAATCAAAGATGTTCTTCTGGTTATTACCGGCTCTAAGGCCGGTTCAGCTTTGGTGGTGGACGCGAAAGGAAAACTGGCGGGTATCTTTACGGATGGTGATTTGAGAAGGCATCTGGAGTCGGATGCCGACTTAACCTCCAAGAGAGTCTCGGAAGTTATGACAAAGAACCCGATTGCTATCAAAAAGGGCAGGCTTGCTCAGGAGGCTCTGAGCATCTTGAGGCAAAAGAAGATTGATGAAGTGCCGGTGGTTGACGAAAAAGGCCGGCCGGCCGGCCTGATTGATGTTCAGGATTTGCTGAAAGCCGGATTAGTATGAAAAATGTGAGTCAGGAGTTAAAAGATAAGATTAAGAAAATAAAACTGTTAGTGCTGGATGTTGACGGTGTTTTGACAGACGGTAAAATAATTTACTTAAGTCCTCTAAGAAGTGATTCTAAGGCATTTGACGTTAAAGACGGCTTTGGAGTGACCCTGCTTTACAGAGCCGGCATCCGAACCGTTCTTTTAACCGCCCGCGCCTCAAAAACCATAATACGCCGGGCAAAGGATATGCATGTCGCGAGAGTCTATCAGAATGCTTTTGATAAACTTTCCGTCTATGAGAAAATTATGAATGAGTTTGGTGTTTCAAGCGGGGAGGTTTGTTTTGTAGGTGACGATTTGATAGACCTGCCGGTTTTAAGCAGAGTAGGTTTTTCTGTTTGCACTGCCTGCGCGGTAGATGATTTAAAGAGCAGAGTTGATTATATAACTACCAGGCCGGGAGGCTTTGGGGCGGTGCGCGAAACAGCGGATTTAATATTAAAAATCCAGGGTAAGTGGGCTCAGGTAACTGCCAAATACTACAGATAGAGTGAAAAATGACTAAGTTAATTTTTCTTATTTTGTGCGTACTTTTTTTAAGCGGTTGTTCCGGAGAGCGAAAGGCCGATGCCCCAAGCATATCAGATGATGATGCTACGGCATCTGATTCAGCGTTAAATGACGCGGCTCAGCAGAAAATGTCAACATTTTCTCTATCGGGTACAGAGAAAGGCCTTAAAAAGTGGGATATTGAAGGCGAGAAGGCCGATTTGTTAAGTTCTGACGTTGTTCAATTATCGAAGGTAAAAGGTAAGAGTTACGGTGAGGACAATGTAGTTACCGTTACAGCGGAAAAAGGTAAGCTTGATCAAAAAACGAAAGATATGGAGTTGAGTAAAAACGTTGTAGCTGTAACCGAAGATGGGGCGAGGTTGACTACCGAGCGCCTCAACTGGAATGCCGGGGAAGAACGTGTCTGGACCAAGGAGTTTGTTGAGATTGAAAAAGACGACATTAAAGCGAGCGGCGCCGGCATTTCCGGCCATCCGAATCTGGAGAAGATGAAATTTGAACAGGATGTAAAAATAGAGATAGCCCCCGCGACGATTATAACCTGCGACGGGACGCTCCGGATAAATTATAAAGAAAACGTTGCTTATTTAAACGATAACGTCTGTGTAAAGGATGAGCGCGGCGAACTCATGGCGGACAAAGCGCGCGTTTTTTTTGATAAAGATGAAAAGGCAATTAAGAAGGTGATAGCTGAAGGAAATGTGAAAATTAAGAGGGGAGAAAATATTACTTACAGCAGTGAAGCTATTTATTATGCCGATGAAGGCAGGGTGGTATTAAAAGGCAGGCCGAAACTTGTGATATATACTATGGATGAGATAAAGGATAAGGATGGAGTTAATACAAACAAAAAATCTGATAAAGGCTTATAGCGGCAGACGAGTTGTTGATGAAGTCAGTATTGAAATCCACAGAGGAGAGATAGTCGGCCTGCTGGGGCCTAACGGGGCAGGTAAGACCACTACCTTCTATATGCTGGTAGGCTTAATTAATCCCGATAAAGGAGGGGTTTTTTTTGGCAGCCGCGAGATAACCAAACTGCCTATGTACAAAAGGGCGCGTTTTGGAATCGGTTATCTGTCGCAGGAGACATCGACTTTTCGTAAGTTAACGGTAGAGGAAAATATTATGGCTGTGCTGGAGACTATGCGCATAGCGAGAAAGGAAAGAAAGAAAAGACTGCGAACCCTATTGGAGGAACTGAACATAGCCCATCTGGCCAAAAACCGGGCTTGCACGCTTTCTGGGGGAGAAAGAAGAAGGCTTGAGATTACCAGAGCGCTGGTTTCTAATCCCGCTTTTATCCTATTGGATGAGCCTTTTTCCGGCGTTGATCCGATAGCTGTTTTTGAGGTACAGCAGATAATTACCCAGTTGAGGGATAGGGGTCTGGGCATATTGCTGACGGATCACAGTGTTCGGGAGACTCTCGCGATTACTGACAGGTCGTATATAATGGCTGAAGGCAAAATATTAATATCCGGCACAAGCGAGGAGCTAATCAACGACGCCAAAGCCAGGCAGATTTACTTAGGGGAGAAGTTTAGTATGTAATTAAGGAGTTCCGTCTCGAAAGATGTCTCAAAAGTTCTCCCCCGTGGAATTCGGAGAATTCCCGGGACTAAGTCCTCTGGAATTTCACAGTGTGAAATTCCAGAGGGTTCGACAATTTTGCGACTCTCGGCGGAATTAATTTCTGCCTACGCCGAGGCTTCGGCAGGCGGGCGGGCTATCAGTTATGTTCACACTACGTGTTCCATAACAGATGCCCTCATTAAGAAAGGGATAACTTATGCAGATTACTATTACAGGCAGACATTTTGATGTTACAGAACCCATAAAGAAACATATTATGGAAAAGAGTGAAGGATTTAGCCGTTATTTAAAAAACATAGTTAATATTCACGTAATTTTATCCGTAGAGAACGTAAGACATATAGCTGAAATTGTAATGACAGCCGCCGACGCGAAGTTTTTGTCAAAAGAAGAAACGATGGATATGTACGCTTCAGTAGATAGCGCCGTAGACAAAATTGAACACCAGCTGAAGGAGTATAAAGAGCGCCACAAGAGCCATAGAACGAAGCACAAAGAGGAAGGTTTGGAATCAGAAGATCTGAAAACAGATGAGGCTCCCGTGATTGTGAAGGATACGCGTTTTTTGGATAAGCCCATGAGCCCGGAAGAAGCAATTATGGAGCTGGAGCTGCAGGAATTTGGTTTTTTTGTGTTTAAAGATATGAATGAGGGCGATAAAGTAAAGATTATTTATAAGAAAAAGGATAAAACTTACGGTCTTATTGATACTTAAGAATAGGTGGTAATTTGAGTATATATCCCCCCTTGTTTTCTCAGGAAAACACGTAAGGGGGATTAAATGCTTCCGTCTCGAAAGATGTCACAAAATTCTCTTCGACAATTTTGTGACTCTCGGCGGAATTAATTCAGACTTATCATTTACGCAAGCTTTGCTTTCGTAAATGATGTCTTCATTAAGGAGATGTTGATGAAAATTTTGGATTTTCTGAATGACAAGGCGGTCAGTGCGAATTTAACGGCAGGTGACAAAAAAGGAGTTATCAGAGAATTGATTGAACTACTGATGTCCGGCAGTGGAGCAAAGGACAGAGAGAGTATGGTAAAAGCTCTGCTTGAAAGGGAGTCCCTGGGTTCTACCGGCATCGGGCAGTCTATAGCTATTCCGCACGCCAAGTCCGATAAAGTTAGAAAGTTGATAGGCGCTATAGGTATATCGAAAAAGGGTGTTGATTTTGATGCCTTGGATGGGGAGCAGGTCTACATATTTTTTCTCTTGTTAGCTCCTATGGATTCGGCGGGCCCGCACCTGAAGGCCCTGGCCAGAATTTCCCGGCTGTTAAGAAATAAATACTTTCGCGACTCCTTAAAGAACGCGCCTGATGAAGAATCACTCTTAAAAATAATAAAACAGGAAGATGAAGCGAGGGATTAAATATTATATGCGTAGACTTAGATGGCTGATTCCCGGTATGGGTATTAAAAGATGGATATTTATGTCTATCGCGGGAGTCATTCTTGCTATCCTGGGAGCTTTTTTACTGGGCGGTGTAAAGATAGGCAGTTCCAGCATTATCTTAATAATTGCCGGTTTATTTATTTTACTGGTTGGCTTGTATTTTATTGTTGCCGGTATCCGGGAACTGGTAAGATTTATTATAAGTATGCTCTTGCCTCAGAGAGAAGGGGAGCTGGTGGATATCGTTTACGCGAAAAGACACCTCTCCAAAGGCCCCAACATTGTAACTATAGGAGGAGGTACGGGTCTTTCGGTGCTCCTTCACGGCCTTAAAAAATATACAAGCAATATCAGCGCCATTGTTACGGTAGCTGATGATGGTGGTTCTTCCGGCCGTCTGCGCAGAGAGTTTGATGTTTTGCCCCCCGGAGACATTAGGGACTGCCTGGTAGCTTTAGCTGACGCGGAACCGTTGATGGGGGAGCTATTTCAGTTTCGCTTTGAGAAGGAGTCGGAGTTGGGGGGGCACAATTTCGGCAATTTATTTATTACCGCGATGACCAAGCTTACGGGGGACTTTGAAAAGGCCATTAAAGCCTCAAGTAGAATTTTGGCAATAAGAGGACAGGTGATTCCCTCTACGTTGAGGAAAATTACGTTAATAGCCAAACATAAAAACGGAGAAACGACCAGAGGAGAGACGAAAATAAGCGAGGTTAGGGATCGTATTGATAAAATTTATCTGGATCCGCCGCACTGCGAACCGGCCAGAGAAGTCATAGAGGCTATAAACAGAGCTGATGCTATAATACTGGGGCCCGGAAGTCTTTATACCAGCATTATTCCCAACCTCTTGGTTAAGGGGGTGTCTGAAGCCATCTCTAACTCTAACGCCCCCAAAATTTACGTCTGTAATGTTATGACTCAATCTCACGAAACGGACGGATATACTGCCAGCGAACACGTAGAGGCGATAATCTCTCACACTAATTCTAAAATAATTGACTATGTTATTGTTAACACGCAGGAAATTTCTCACAATTTCCGGGCCAAATATGAAGAAGAAAACGCCCATCCTGTGGTTAATGACTTGGATAAAATTAGAGAGATGGGGCATAAGGTTATAGCGGTTGACGTAATAAATACCGTTGACCATGTCAGGCACAACTCAGAAAAACTGACCAGGATAATCATTGATTTAATCAGTGATATAACTGCCCCGTCCGGCAGGCGGGCCTCCCGGTAGCCAGAAAAGGTTGAAAGAGCTAATTGATGATATTGAAAAAAAAGCTCACTATAAAAAATAAAAGCGGTCTTCATGCCAGGCCGGCAGCCCTGTTTGTACAGATTGCCAATAAATTTAATAGTGACATTACCATCAAAAAAGGGCGCGAGGAGGTTAACGGTAAGTCTATAATGGGTATAATGACACTGGCGGCTGAACGCGGAAGCAAAATCAGTCTGAGGATAGAAGGAGAAGACGCCGAGGATGTTTTGAGAGAATTGGAGTTATTTTTAGAGAAATCGGATTAACTTAGGAAGTAAAAATGGTTATAAAAGGTATAGCGGCCTCACCCGGTATGGTTATAGGAAAGGCTTTTTTGGTAAACAGCCAGACTCTTTCCATTACCAAGCGCAAGATTCCCAAAGAGGAACTTCCTCTTGAGATTGCCCGCTTTGAAGAGGCCCTGATAAAGACGCGCTCCGAAATCATTGAGGTAAAGAAAAAGATTACTAATGAATTAGGAGATGAGCATGGCGAGATATTTGATGCTCACTTGCTGGTCTTGGAAGACAGGGCTCTTATTGAAGAGGTTATCGCGGGGCTAAAGAAAGACAGGGCTTCGGTAGAGTATGTATTTTCCCGTGTCCTCGAAAGATATACAAGCGCCTTTACCAGGATTGATGACGAATATCTGAAGGAGCGCTTAAGTGATATTCAGGACGTGGGCAAGAGAATTTTGCAGAATCTTTTAGGCGAACAGAAAACGATGTTGAGAGACCTGAAGGAGGAGGTTATCGTAGTCGCCTACGATCTTTCACCCAGCGATACCGCCTCTATGCAAAGAGATAAGGTAAAGGCTTTTATAACTGACATAGGCGGCCGAACGTCGCACACGGCCATTATGGCCAGATCTTTAGAGATACCGGCTGTAATAGGGGTGGAAACAGGAACCAGGGAAATAAAAAACGGCGATACCGTTATCGTTAACGGCAGCTGCGGTTTGGTTTTAGTTAATCCGGATAAAGTTACTATCCAGAAGTTCCGCAAGAGCAAGAAGGAATTAACCGAATTACAAAGAGACCTTGTAAAGATTAGAAAACTTCCTGCCAAGACGAAAGACGGATACCATGTGCAGTTGTCGGCCAATATTGAATTTCAGGAGGAGTTGTCCTCTGTTATTTCTCACGGAGCGGACGGTATCGGGCTTTACAGGACAGAATACTTTTATATGAACAGAAGCGGCCTGCCGTCGGAAGATGAGCATTTTGAGGCCTACAAGAAGGTGACTGAAAAAATAAAACCGCAGACGGTTATCATAAGGACTATGGATTTAGGGGGCGATAAGTTTATCTCTCAGCTTCAAGTCCCCCGAGAGCTGAATCCTTTTTTAGGCTGGCGGGCTATAAGATTTTGTTTGGCGCGCCCCGAGATTTTCAAGGTGCAGTTAAGAGGAATATTAAGGGCCAGCGCTTACGGTAGCCTTAAACTTATGTACCCAATGATTTCCGGAGTGGAGGAGTTGAAGGAAGCTAATAAAATTTTAGAGAAGTGCAAGCGTGAACTTGAAAAGGAAAAGATTAGTTTTAACAGAAATATTGAGGTTGGCGCTATGATTGAAATACCCTCCGCGGCCTTGACCTCTGATATTTTGGCCAATGAGGTTGACTTTTTCTCAATCGGAACCAATGATTTAATTCAGTATTCACTGGCCGTCGACAGGTCGAATGAAAAAATCGCCTATCTTTACAATCCGGCTCATCCGGCTGTATTACGTCTCATTCAGAATGTTATTAATGCCGGCCACAATAAGGGACTCTGGGTTGGTATGTGCGGTGAAATGGCGGCGGATCCGGCTATGGCGCTTCTCTTGCTTGGCATGGGCCTGGATGAGTTTAGTACTTCTCCCTTGGTGGTGCCCCAGATAAAGAAACTTATAAGGTCTGTCAGGATGGAAGATGCCCAGAAGATGGTCAAAGAGGCGTTTAAGCTTTCCTCGGGCGAAAAGATAAAGAGGTTTATGGAGGAGAAGCTAAGAAGGATCGCGCCGGAATTCATAGCTGGAAAAGGCAGGTAAGGCTTGAATAACCTAAATGACGTTGAGATAATACGCGGGATAGATAGAGATAATATGAGCTGTTTTTTAGCTGGTTTTGCCGATCAGTGCTTTGAGGCGGAAAAAATCGGCTTAGAGGCTAAACTGCCCCGAAGATATATTAATAAAAAGTTTAAAAACGTTGTCCTCTGCGGTATGGGCGGTTCGGCTATTGGCGCGGACCTTATCAGGGATTATCTCAAGTATGAAATCAAATTGCCGGTAAGCGTAAACAAGGATTACAGATTAGCGGACTTTGTTGGTAAAGACACGCTTCTTATCGCTTTAAGTTACTCCGGCAATACCGAGGAAACTATTTCAGCTTTTAGGGCGGCTTTAAAAAAGAAGGCGGCGGTTATCGCGCTTTCTTCGGGAGGGAAGCTCAAGAGGCTGTCTTTAAAGAGCCGCGTTCCTTTTGTAAAGATACCCGCGGGGTTCGCGCCCCGCTGCGCGTTGGGCTATCTTTTCTTTTCCTGCCTGGTAATTTTATCAAGGTGCGGTGTGATTAAAAGTAAAAAAAAGGAGATTAAAAAAACCGTTGGGTTGATACGAAATATGGGCTGTCTGATGGCTCCTTATGTAAGCGTCAAAGACAATGAAGCTAAGAGAATAGCCGGAGAGCTCTATGGCAGATTTGTTGTTATTTACGGCTCTACCTCCACGACAGAAGCCGCGGCTTTGAGATTGAGGAGCCAACTGGCTGAAAACAGCAAGTCTCTTTCTTCGGTTCATCTGCTTCCTGAGATGAACCACAATGAAATAGTCGGCTGGCGGCATCCAGGCAGGTTATTAAAAAATTTCGCGGCCGTCTTTTTAATTGATGAACACGATTTAAAGGAAATACAAAAAAGGATAAAGATAAGCTGGAAAATAATAGAAAAGACAGGCGCTAAGGTTATAGGTATCCGTTCAGCCGGCAATAGTTTGCTCAGCCGGATGTTTAGCCTGATTTATATAAGCGACTGGATTAGCTATTATCTGGCGGTTTTAAACGGCGTTAATCCTACGCCGGTGAAAATGATAGATTACCTGAAAAAAGAGATAGGGAGAAGGTAAAATATGAAGGCTTTAATTTTAGCGGCTGGCTACGCTACGAGATTATACCCTTTGACGAAGAATAAAGCCAAGCCCTTACTTCCCATTAAAGGCAAGCCGATAATTAGTCACATTCTTGAGCATCTGGAGACAGTTAAGGAGATTGACAAGGTTTTTGTGGTTACCAATGATAAATTTTACAAGGACTTTCTTGATTGGAAAAGTTCCGCCTGTTTTCAAAAAGAAATAGAAGTTATTAATGACGGAACACTTGAAGATCAAACGAAACTTGGAGCTATAGGAGACATTGATTTTGTAATAAACAGCCGGCAGATAAAGGATGATCTGCTGGTTATCGCGGGTGATAATTTATTTAATTTTAATATT
>DAOVNW010000157.1 GCA_030630095.1 Candidatus Omnitrophota bacterium | reverse complement strand
GCTGAGATAGTAGAAACGTTGAAGGTATTTGTGCCCGAACCCCCCGTGCCGCAGGTATCAATGACCGTTTCTTCATTAATATTGACGGATGTTTTAACCTTAAGCTTTGTCGCTTTTTTCCTCATTATCCTGGCGGCTCCGGTTATCTCTTCTACCGTTTCTCCTTTTAATCTGAGGGCGGTTAAAAATGAGCCGATCTGGGCGTCTGTAGCTCCGCCGCTCATGATCTGCTCGAATACCCCGGCCATTTCGTCTTCGCTTAAACTATTGCCCTTGATAACTTCTTGTATTGCTTCTTTTATATCCATCATAAATTACTCCAAAAGTAATTATCTAAGTTTTATAAAATTTTTTAAGATTTTTTTTCCTTCAAGGGTCAAAATTGATTCAGGATGAAATTGCACCCCCCAGATTGGCAGGTTTTTGTGTCTAATTCCCATTATTTCATTGTCTTTAGTGCGGGCGGTTATTTTTAAACATCGAGGAAGAGATTTCTTTTCAACGATAAGCGAGTGGTATCTGGTAGCCTCAAAAGGATTTTTTACCGTTTTAAATATATCTCTGCCATTATGATATATAAGAGAAGTTTTACCGTGCATAATTCTTTTTGCCCTTAGTACACGCCCCCCGAAGACTTCGGCAACGCATTGGTGTCCCAGGCAAACACCTAAAACAGGTACCTTTGGGCCGAACTCCTTTATAACAGCCTTGGAGATACCCGCCTCATCCGGCCTTCCCGGCCCCGGTGAGATAACAATACGCTTGGGACGCATATCCGAAATATCATCAAGCGAAATTTTATCATTACGGTAGACTTTTAACTTTTCTCCCATCTCGCCGAGATACTGCACTAGGTTGTAGGTAAATGAGTCATAGTTATCAATAACTAAAATCATCGCTCATAAGCCCTTCTGAATTTTCTGCTAATTCAATTGCCTTTTGCATAGCTTTACTTTTATTAATTGTCTCCTGATACTCTTTTTCAGCTACGGAGTCCGCCACTATGCCGGCTCCGGCCTGGATATAGGCCGTCCGGCCCTTTACTATGATAGTCCGAATGATTATGCAAGAATCTAAGTTTCCTGAGAAACTAAAGTAGGTAACACATCCGGCATAAGGCCCCCTTTTATCCCGCTCCAGTTCTTCAATGATTTCCATCGCTCTGACTTTAGGGGCTCCTGAAACTGTGCCGGCAGGAAAGGTGCTTTTTATTACGTCAAACATATCTTTTCCCTTTTTAAGTTTTCCAGCGCAGCCGCTTACTATATGTGAGACATGTGAATACTTTTCAACGCCCATCAACTCCGGCACCTTAACGCTTCCGTATTTAGAAACCCGCCCGATGTCATTTCTGCCTAAGTCGACCAGCATAATGTGTTCCGCCCTTTCCTTGGGGTCGCTGAGAAGATCTTTTATCAGTTTTTCATCCTCTTTTTCGTCTTTTCCGCGCGGCCGTGTTCCGGCAATGGGCCTTAATTCTATTGAGTTGTCTTCTAATCGAACCATTATTTCCGGTGATGAGCCAATAAGCTTCAGATCCTTAAATTTAAGATAATACATATAAGGTGACGGATTGACATACCTCAAGGCGCGGTATATATTAAAAGGTTTTGTCCTTATTTGGGTCTTAAGCCGTTGCGAGAGTACAACCTGGATGATGTCGCCTTTTCTAATGTACTCCTTTGCTTTTTTAACTATTTGCTTAAATCCGGCCTTGGTTATATTAGATGTTATGGGGCTTTTAGTTTTTTTTCTCCGGCGGACCGGTTGTTTGTCCCGCCGATTTTCTTTTTTTAATAAATCAATAATAGTGTCTATTTTTTTTATTGCCAGATTATAGGCATCTTCGACCTTTTGGCCTTTTACAAAGGCGTTGGATACTACCTTCAGGGTTTTATTGATGTTGTCAAAGATGAGAATGGTGTCGGTCAGCATTAAAATGGAATCCGGGAGCTTTAAAGTGTCCTTTGACTTTTCAGGCAGGTCTTCGATAAAACGTACCATATCATAGCCTATGTATCCTACGAAGCCGCCGCAAAATCTGGGAAGGCCTTTTGTTTTGACAAATTTAAAAGGTGACATCAGCCTTTTTATTTCATCAAGCGGATTGCCGGATACGCTGTATTTTTTACTCTTACCCTCTTTAATAACCTCTATCCCATCAGCCTTTGTTTTTATAATCATTGACGGGTTATAACCTAAGAAGGTATAGCGTCCGGCCTTTTCCTGCTCCTCTACCGACTCAAACAAGAAAGAGTAATCCGACTTGTCTATTTTAGAGTAAGCTGATACCGGCGTTTCATAATCCGCCAGAAACTCTTTATAGACAGGTATTAAATTACCTTTTTTCGCGAGTTGTTTAAACTCTTCTTTAGTTGGAAAATAATTTTTTTTATTCATACACTTTATCAGGGTTAAAAACCGGTTTTTCTATAATTTCCATCTTTTTAAATTTATCCGTAATCTTACGGAAAAAACATGTCCGGTAACCGAGATGACAGGCTCCGCCTACCTGTTCCACCTTTATCAGTAGGGTATCCATATCACAGTCTATAAGAATTTCCTTGATGTCTTGTACGTGGCCGGATGACTCACCCTTTTTCCAGAGTTTATTTCTGGAACGTGAATAAAAATGAGTTTGCCCGGTTTCTACCGTTTTAAGAAGCGACTCTTTGTTCATATAAGCCAGCATTAAAACCTGATTATTCCGGCAGTCCTGAACTATAGCCGGTATCAATCCCTGGGCGTTAAATTTTACCTTCTCAATTAAGCTCATATCCTCACCGTTACGCCTTTCTTTTTAAGGTACGTTTTAACGTCATTGATAGAATATTTATTGTAGTGGAAGATAGAGGCGCAGAGCGCCGCGTCCGCTTTAGCCTTATCGAAAACTTTAAATATGTCTTCCGGGCTGCCGGCGCCTCCGGAGGCGATGACCGGCATACTAACGGCTTCTGAGACCTGCCTGGTTAACTCCAGGTCATAGCCCTCATTCGTACCGTCACAGTCCATGCTGGTAAGAAGTATTTCTCCGGCACCGAGGGCTTCTACTTTTTTAACCCACTCTATGGCATCTAATCCGGTAGCGGTTCTCCCTCCGTGAATGTACACCTCCCATTTTACAGTTTGCCGGCTTGCCGGTTTGCCGGCTTGCCGGTTTGGATGACGCCTTTTAGCGTCAACGGCTACCACAATACACTGACTGCCGAACCTTTG
>DAOVNW010000055.1 GCA_030630095.1 Candidatus Omnitrophota bacterium | reverse complement strand
TCCATTCCCAAATCAGGATTCGGCTGAGTACTTGAAGTTTCGTAATAACGTTTAAGGAAAGTGGGGACATTATTTGTCCTGCTCACGGCAAACGATAAATCTGTGTTATGAAAATTATAGCCTATTCTTATCTCCGGGTTTAACACATCGGGAAAACTTGAATAAAAATTACCGCGTGCCCCCAAGCCTATTTTTAAAGGTAGAACATCAAAAGTAATATCTTTAGAAAGCTTAAGCCCGTAAACCTGCTCATCTTTGGGGGGAACTTTATTGCCTTCCACATGGGCAAATTCAAAACTAAACCCGGCATTTACTTTACCGATTTTAGGCGCAAACAAAGAACTGTTAATATTTTCACCCGCGGACCAGTGCCTCAACGATGTGTGCAAACTCTTATCAGGATTCGTATCTTTCCTGCGGCATTGGTTAAAATACGCCGCGCTCTTTAATTTATCAATATTTCCCAGAAAGTTCACTCCAAAAGCTTCTGACTCCGACCGTGAACGCAAAGAAGGATATGCTTCCAAACCCGGACAGCCTTTTTCTTCAAAGGAATAGTCCAAAGACAAATCAAAAAAGCTCTTCTCATTTTTCCGGTAACTTCCCTTCAATCCTATTTGATTTTTTTGTTTATCATAATTGGTACGGTAACGGTCTGTTTCATACCACTCAGCAACGGCTCTAATTCCAAAAGGAGAAAAATCATGCTGGTAGTTCAGGGTATATTGGCTGGTATCCATATTTCCGAAAATAGCGTCAATTTTCCCCTGAGAATTGTTAATTTTCCTGCTGGTAATACATATTGCCCCGCCGCTGGTACCATCGCCGAAATCAACAGCGCCTCCTCCTTTATAAATCTCTATTTTCTCAATATTGTTCAAACAAACCATATTCCACTTAATCGCGCGATGAGACGACAAAGGATCGTTTATCGGCCTTCCGTCAAGAAAAACCTTTACATCATATGAACCGCGCAGTTTGACTGAAGTATCTCCGGCGCTTACTCCGGGAATCTGATTCAACAGCTCTGTTATACTGTTTACGTTCATATCCTGAATATCTTGAGAGGTAATCACTATATAATCAGATTCCAATTCAATACTTTGATCTTCGGCTCTTACTGAGCATATACTTGTAAACATTAAGGCAACTATCCAAAATATCCCGTAAATTCTAAGATGAATTTTTACTGTCACTACGTTCTCCTAAACCATCCTAAAACGAGCAATCCAATAAAACCGAGAACAATAATTATCACTGCCCACGCTGCGCCGGAGGAAACAAGTTTTGTATCTTCTTTTTTCTCTTCTACCATTTCATATCCTTCAATTTGTTCTTTTTCCGGTTTCTTGCCTTTCACCATCTTTTCTTCCTGTTTTTTCTCCGGCTCTTTAGTTTCCATCACCTTTTCCTCTTGCCGGATTTCTTCGGTAACCTGAGCAAGTTTCTTTTGCAATATCTTTCTTTCTTGTACCGCCTCTTCCAGGCTCATCCCCGCTGCCTTAGAGATAACCATCTTGAATTGATTTACCAGTTCAGGAGATAATATCCCGGGCAAAGAAATAATGTTCACCACCATTTGATTCAAGGCAGGATTATTACAAGTATGGTGGCAGCAGGCAACACCCTTTTCAATAACACTCATCGTATATTCTACAGCCAATCTCTTTTTTATCTCCTCAGGAGCATCCCAATATTCTTTACGAATAGCCTCAAGCATCCGAGCGCTAATTGACTGCATTGCCCAGGGGTTATGCTCATCAAAGAACTCTTTCAGGTCAAGATCATATTTATCCTCAACATAGACCTCGTACACCTGCTCCCACTTGGTCTTATCAACAGCAAAGGGTGTAACTACCTGCCAACCCCACATATTCTCTACAAACCCGCCCATCGCCCTTGCCCCGGCATAATTCTCCTTTTTCATACCTTCGATCCATTTGGGATTCAGATAACGAGCACGCAGTTCCTCTCCGATAGTTCGCTCAATATCTTCGATATGGGCGAAATCAGGGTCTTTTTGGTCAGATATTAAAACATCCGGATATTTGCCTGCTACCTTCTTCACCGCCAGGGAAAGCCCGCCTAAATAGGCAAAGACATCGTCATTGTCAAGCACCCCGTAAACATTGGAAGAACGGGTATGCATAGTCACCTTTACATCCTCAAGACTCTTTTTGTAAACACTTTTCAAAGGGCTTCCCCACAGCTTCTTACCATAAGCATAAGATGTGTGATGAATAAAGACCTCGGCAAGTTCCTCATCGCTTTCCCAAAAGCCGCTGCTGGGAACCAATCCCTGAAGTTTGGTCATATAAGCGCCTGGCGCTTCGCTAAAGACGCGCGTATAACTTAAATCTTCAGCGGTTTCTTCACTGTATCCTTTCTCAATGAGATAGGCCTTTATCTTCCGGCTATGTTTGGCAATAAAGTTTTCAACATCCTTCATCTGAGCCGCCTGGCGTACCGCCTCATCTAAAAGAATCATCACATTGGGAAAAGAATCCCGGAATAAGCCTGATGTCTGCAGATGGACGTCTATTCTTGGCCGGCCGAGGAAACTACCAGGAATAGGTTCAACCCCGATTACCTTGTTATTCTTATCCCAGATAGGCTTCATCCCCAAAAGATAAAGCGCGGTGCTGGGTTGTGTCCCTTCGTTGCGGTGGACTTCTGTTGCCCAAAGAATAAGCCCGATCTTATCCGGATATTCGCCGTTTTCATCTAAGTATTTCCGGACCATCTCCTCAGCCTGTTTTTTGCCTAAAGTGTAAGCGTCCTTTGAAGGGACCTTGGCCGGGTCAAAACCATAAAAGTTTCTTCCTGTTGGAATAGCTTCGGGATTCCTCAAAGGGTCATTACCTTCACCTGAAGGGGTATATTTACCTTCTAAGCCGGTAATGAGCCTGTCTATTTCCAGATGGCAAAGGCTTAATTTTTCTTCAATTTCATTTAAAGAGAGTTCTTCATTTCTCTCTTTGATCAACTGACTTAGGCTTTTCAGCTCTTCTCCAACTGGAGAAACTCCGAAGGTATGCAGACCATAAGGCACATTGGCCTCCTGTAAATCAAGCAAATAATGCTCAATCTCCTCCACTGCTTCTTCATTTACTTCCTCTAAAAGAAGGTCCTTGTCCATCCCCAATTTTTTTACCAGGGTTTTAATTCTTTTGAACTTCTGTTTAGCCAGTTCAGCGCTGCGGGTAAGGGCATCATTGTATTCATCTATTAAAACAGCTAAGTCGCGATACTCCTCATAACTGCCCGCCTTTTTCAAGACCGGAATAAGGTGGTCAATAATCACGCCTCTGCCGCGGCGCTTTGCCCGTATGCCTTCGCCGATGTTGTCCACGATATAGGGATAAATATTAGGCAAATCCTGGATAAGAACTTCGGGAGGACAGGATTGGCTAAGACCGGCCTGCTTTCCCGGAAGCCATTCATGGGTACCGTGTTTACCTAAAGAGACAATAGCATCGGCCTTAAATTCATTCTTCAGCCAAAGATAAAAAGCGGTGTATTGATGGTGCGGGTATATATTCGGGTCATGGTAGAGTTTTATCGGGTCATCGCCCCAACCTCTTAAGGGCTGAGGCAAAAGGATAACATTTCCCAAATCTACATAAGGAATAATAAACCCATTGTCCTTAATCATAATTTTTGAGTCTTTTACATTTCCCCAATCCTTTTCTAATCCTTCTTTGTAGTTTTCATCTATTTTTTTGTACCACTCAAGATATTTAGAGAAAGGAAAGCGTATAATCTTATTAGTAGCGATAAGTTTTTCTAATTCCCCCGGGGCCCAGGTACCGACATTGCGGCCGCTTTGTAAAACAAGATTTTTAATCTCTTCTTCGGAAGGAAGTTCTCCTTTGATTGTATAAGCTTCTTCTCTCATTCTTTTCAAAATCACTTCTAAACTTCTAAAGACATTTAGGTAACTCGCCCCTATATTCTTCCCTCCCCCATGGTTCCAGTAAACAATGGCAATCTTCTTATCCTTGTTCGGTTTTACCTGAAGATTTCTCCATGCCTTTACCCGTCTTACGAGAAATTCAATATTCTCTTTAATGGGCATATTCTCGTAGACATCTTTGCCTGTACGCTCATCCCTTATAGCTACCTTTCCGCCCAGGACCGAAGGCTCAATCAGCCCATTAAATTCTGGAATACAGATCTGCCTGCTAATCTCGTCCGGGCCTAATCCTTGCGGGGATTCTCTCCATTCGGAAATAGTCCTCCCGACCCTGATGAAATTAAGAACAGGAACCCCAAGCTTCATAAATTTCTTGCTGGTTTCATCTGTAGCGCTGGCGCTGAACTTAAAGCAAAGTCCGCAGATAATATTCACCCGGGTATTTCCTTGTTCATCAAAAAAGAGACCCTCCGGCTTAGAGGGATAGGCAAAGCCAGGGAGAACATTGATATTATTCTCTTCCAGGGAAGAGATCAACGCGCTTACCACCTTACCGGCATCCCCGGGATTGACATAGGAAGCATAATCAGCAATCCCTACCCAAAAATCATCCTTTTCATAAAACCCCTGTTTCTTATACCAGTCTAAATAACCAGTAAATGTCTCAAATATCCGGGGAGACTCAGGATGGAAAAAGCCCTTCTCAGGAAGCATTACCGGATCTTCAAAGACTATTTCAAGACGGCAGTCACGGTTAAGAAGGAAAAGAAGCAGATTTTTTATATTATCCTTGCTGGGCGGTGAACAATATTTCTTCAACTGAGGATCAAATATAATTTTTCCAGTCTCCGTTGCTGCCATATCTGCCTTTTCGCGCACGCTGTAAACCCTTGTCTTTTTAAAATCGGCATTTTTTATGGCATAATCGGTAACCTCTCGATACATCGTATCTACGAGGAAAATCTTAGCCTGAACAACAATCTCGCGGTTAATCTTTTCTTCGTTAACATCCTTAGTAGTATAAAGATAGAAATCGTATTTCTTATCAACCTCAGGTATCTTAACCACCTCAAAAATGGCCTGACTTACTTGATAAGAACCGGATTCCCCAACAAGCAGGACAATCTTCTCCTTCTCTTTAGCCAATGCCGGCAAAGCTGTAATCGCCACAAGCAAAAAACCAATAAAAACTTTACTCAATCTATTAAGATACATGATTACCTTCCTTCATTTGTCTTCTCCTTATAATAGATCCCATTCATTAGAGCATTTAGCGCTTTGTGAATTACAATGGGCAAGCCCTCATCACCGATAATATTTTTCATATTTTCAATCTCTCCACCGGCAATCTCTTCAGCTATATTTTCACACCAGAGGTCATAGGCGCTTAAATCAGTAATCAGCCCTCTTTCATAATCATCACTCAAGGCAAAAGATGATGTAATGAAAGATGAATACCTGGATTGGAGTAATATCTCTTCCAATTTCCCGCGCAGGGCGCGAGCTTCCCCAGGACTATCAAACTTAGCCTTAGCAAACAGGCTAAAAACACCGATGTTCCTTTCTTTTAGTCTCTGGAATACATTGCGTTTTCTAATCAGGCCATTCTGGTTATAAACAGCCTCTTTAACCCCATCATACACCGCCTTGGCAATAAGCTCTCCCATTTTTGTATGGCCGCCGGCTTTATTAATATGTTTGCCTTTACCGGAAACAACAATGATATTATCCGTTCCGGTGCCGGTAGCTTGATGCAACCGGGCCGAATAACTGCTTCTGATATCCATATCCTGCAAAGCGGCAGTTTTGGCCTCAGTAGCACTTATGATGGCTCTGACCATAGCACGCGATGTAAGTTCCATATTAGGTAAAAGGATGATATTAATGGTTCCGGGTTCATAAAATTTCCCTTCATCCTTGGACATCCTGAGTGCATTGGATCGAACACCGGCAGTTACCAGGGCATAAATCTCCATCTCTTTAAATCGCCGGCGTTTAATAGAAAGATTATCCATATCCGCGCCGGTACCAAGAAAACTGGTTTTATCTCTGGATTTTCCAATAACTTTATATCTTTTTTCTTCTAATCTCTTTAACCCGGGCTTGTGGGCAATGCCCCAGCAAGGAGGGGGTAAATAGTGATTCCCAACCGATTCGATTCCACTGCGTTCTCCCTCGAGAGTTGAAACTATACATAAAGGTTCTTTAAAATCTATGATTAGAGTTTTGTTTAAAAAATCGTAGATATAGCTATATGCAATTCTGGCCTCTTTTATATATTCAAGTTCCAAATCAAGCAAATGTGAATCAAATATATGATCTTTAAGAATCTGATTCTCTTCTTTGAAAAATTCATCTTCGTAAATCCTGGCAGAAAGCCAGCTTACAAAATAACTCGCATGAGTAGAGGCTCTACAGGCCATATCGCAAGGAAAATAGAATATCTTATTATTTTGTACAGCCTCAACATCCTTCCATCCGGGCCGGTCAAAGAATTTCTTAGCCGTCTCCCGATCATCTCCACAGCCATAGATAACCTCAGGGTTAAATTTTATCCACTCCTCTTTGGTAACTTCTACGATCTGTCCCTCTTTCCCTAATTTTGGAGCAATGCCGCCGGCAAGCCGGATAAACTCATTCTGAAAAGAATCATTGCCGGGCGTCAT
>DAOVNW010000187.1 GCA_030630095.1 Candidatus Omnitrophota bacterium | reverse complement strand
GTAGACTATATTGAAGGCTTATCGCCCGCCATTTCCATCGAACAAAGACGCCACGCTCCCAATCCGCGTTCTACGGTAGGGACGACAACCGAGATATATGACTATCTCAGGCTTTTATATTCAAAAATAGGTAAACCGCATTGTTATAAATGCCGGAAGCCGATTACTTCTCAGTCTCTGGACGTAATAGTTGATTCTATCTTGAAGCTGCCGGCTGAAACGAAGATTATATTATTAGCTCCCAAAATTGAAGGAAAAAAGGGAGAGCATAAACAGGCCCTAGAGGATTTAATTAAAGAGGGCTATGTCAGGGCTCGTATTGACGGTGAGATAAAAGAGCTGAGAGATAAAATTAAGCTGGATAAAAATAAAAAACATACAATTGAGGCTGTTGTTGACAGGTTGGTTACTAAAGATGGGATTAGAAGCCGGCTGTCGGGTTCTGTGGAGACGGCCTTAGGTGCCGGCTCCGGTATTATACGCGTATACTTATTAGACAAAAAAGAGGATATGTATTACAGCAGTTTAGCGGCTTGTCCTGATTGCGGTATAAGTTATGAAAAGCTTACGCCCCGGTCGTTTTCTTTTAACAGCCCTTATGGAGCCTGTAGTTTCTGTAAAGGCCTGGGGACTAAGGTTGAAATAGACCCTAATTTGGTTGTCCCGGATAAAAGTAAATCGCTCAGGGAAAACGCGATTGACCCCTGGAGAAGGGGTGGCAAGGGTTACATTATGCATTACCGCCGTTTATTAAGGGAAGTAGCCGACTATTTTAATATCGACTTCGATAAGCCTTTTAATAAGTTAACCAAGAAACAAAAAGATATCATCTTCTACGGCAGCGATGATTTTCTTAATTGGCACAAAGGTTATGAGGGGGTTATACCTCATTTAGAAAGACTTTTTAAAACAACCGAGAGTGAGTTTTTGAAACAGCACATTAATAAGTATATGAGCAGTAATCTCTGCCCGGAGTGCGAGGGCGCCCGCCTGAGGCCGGAAGTCCTGGCAGTTACCGTTAATGATAAAAATATTCGCGAGCTAAGCAGTTTAACGATAAGTGAAGCCTGCGAATTTTTTGATAAATTAAAACTGAATGATACCCAAATAACGTTATCCCGCCAGATTTTAAAGGACATAAAAGAACGTTTAGGTTTTTTAAGAGATGTCGGTTTATCTTATCTGACTTTAGAAAGAAAAGCCAACAGCCTTTCCGGAGGTGAGGCCCAAAGGATTCGCCTGGCTACTCAAATCGGCTCCCGCCTGACAGGGGTTTTGTATGTTTTAGATGAACCCAGTATCGGCCTGCATCAGAAAGATAACAATAAACTTTTAAAAACACTTAAATCCTTAAAAGATTTAAAGAACACCCTTTTAGTGGTTGAGCATGACGAAGCGACTATTAGAAGCGCTGATTATATAGTTGATTTAGGCCCCGGGGCCGGCAGGCACGGAGGGCAAATAGTAGCTCAAGGTAAATTAAAAGATATTCTAAAGTCAAAAAAATCACTCACCGCCAGGTACTTAAATAAAGAACTTGAAATAAAAATTCCGGTTGAGCGCAAGCCCTATAAAAAAACAAAATTCTTAAAGGTTATCGGCGCCGCGGAGCATAATTTAAAAGATATAGATGTTGTGATACCCCTGGGGCTCTTTACCTGTGTTACGGGTGTCTCCGGTTCGGGTAAGAGTACGCTGGTAGATGAAGTTCTCTATAGGGCGCTGGCGGCTAAACTTTACCGCTCAAAGCAGCGGCCGGGAAAACATAAAGCTATTAAAGGGCTTGATTATCTTGATAAGGTTATCGTTATCGATCAGGAACCCATTGGCAGGACACCCAGGTCCAATCCGGCAACTTATATTGGCGCCTTTGACGGCATCAGGAAGCTTTACAGCCTGCTGCCT
This sequence comes from Candidatus Omnitrophota bacterium, assembly GCA_030630095.1. Classification (GTDB taxonomy): domain Bacteria; phylum Omnitrophota; class Gorgyraeia; order JAGLLT01; family JAGLLT01; genus JAGLLT01. The sequence goes on along the minus strand of DAOVNW010000187.1, from coordinate 769 downwards.
GAATCCGGGGCCCGGGGTTATAAGCCCGGCAGGTTTTCGTTTAATGTCACCGGCGGCAGGTGTGAAAACTGTAAGGGTGACGGGATAATAAAAGTTGAAATGCATTTTCTGCCGGATGTCTATGTGCCTTGTGAAGTGTGCAAAGGGGCGAGATTCTCAAAAGAAACTCTGGAAGTTAAATATAAAGGTTACTCTATAGCGGATGTTTTAAATATGAAAGTTGAGGATGCCCTGTATCTTTTTGAAAATATTCCGGCTATAAAAAATAAACTCCGGACACTCTTTGACGTTGGTTTAGGTTATATTCAAATGGGCCAGGCGGCAACCACCTTATCCGGAGGAGAAGCTCAAAGAGTTAAATTGGCCGCTGAATTATCTAAGAGGTCAACTGGCAAAACCTTATATATTTTAGATGAGCCGACAAGCGGCCTGCATTTTGCCGATATTGATAAACTCTTAAATATCCTTCACCGCTTAACCTCTAAGGGTAATTCCGTCCTGGTTATTGAACATAACCTGGATGTGATTAAGACAGCTGATTATATTATTGACCTGGGGCCTGAAGGTGGAGATAAGGGTGGTTATGTTATAGCAAGCGGCACCCCGGAAGAAATAACTAAAATAAAGTCTTCTTATACAGGTCAATATCTTAAAAAACTGCTTGTTTAGTTCCTCCCTTTTTGTTAAACTATTTACAGAGAAAAAGACTATAAATTATGAGACGCCCGATATTTATCCTCACAGTTGTATTTCATCTGATATTAGCGAT
>DAOVNW010000098.1 GCA_030630095.1 Candidatus Omnitrophota bacterium | reverse complement strand
TCCCAGAGAGGCTGATATCAGAAGCTATAAGCCGGTCTATATCGGCCATCCCGGACAGATTAAAAGAGCGGCTAAAGTTATTTCTGAAAGCAGGCGGCCCGTTATTTACGCGGGAGGCGGAGTTATTATATCGGGCGCTAGTGTTGAGTTAAAAAAGTTCGCCGAGAGCAATAATATTCCGGTGACTACTACTTTAATGGGGCTGGGAGGATTTCCTGAGACCCACCCTCTTTCTTTAAAAATGCTGGGTATGCATGGAACAGCATATGCTAATTATGCCGTTATGGACTCGGATTTAATAATTGCCATAGGAGCCAGGTTTGATGACAGAGTTACCGGTAAGGTCGATGAGTTTGCTCCGGATGCCAAAGTTATCCATATTGACATAGATCCCTCCGCCATAAGTAAAAATATTCAGGTGGACATTCCCATAGTTGGTGATTGCAAGAATATTCTGGCTGAGTTAAGCAAAAAGATGACGGAAAAGCCAAATACATCTGCCTGGCTTAAGCAGATTAAGGTGTGGAAGGAAAAGCATCCCCTTGCTTATAAAAAAGACAACAATCTTCGCCCCCAGTTCATTATGGACGAAATTTATAATCTGACCGGCGGAGATGCCATTATCTGCACCGAAGTAGGCCAGAATCAGATGTGGGCCGCCCAATTTTACCAGTATATGAAGCCTCGCACCTTTATATCAAGCGGAGGCTTGGGGACAATGGGCTATGGTTTTCCCGCGGCTATAGGAGCGCAGGTGGGCTGTCCTGATAAAATCGTTTTTGATATTGCCGGTGACGGCAGTATTCAGATGAACATACAAGAATTAGCAACCGCGGCTCAGAATAAATTGCCGGTTAAGATAATCATTCTTAACAACTCTTATCTGGGGATGGTCAGGCAGTGGCAGGAGCTGTTCTATGATAAGAGGTATTCGGCTACTCCTCTGGTAAACCCGGATTTTGTTAAACTTGCCGAAAGTTACGGTGTAAAGGGGCGTAAGGTTACTAAAAAGGAAGAAGTAAGGCCTGCCTTGGAAGAGGCTCTTAAAATTTCCGGGCCGGTACTGCTTGATTTCCACATTGAAAAAGAGGAAAACGTCTTTCCGATGGTGCCCGCGGGAAAGGCTATCAATAGGATGATAGGCGGGATGGCGTGAAAAATGCAAAATTTAAAATGCAAAATGCTAAAAAAATAGCGAAAAACTAAAAACAAAAAAATAACGAAAAAATAAAATAGCGTAAAGCGTAAAGTGTAAAATAAAAAGTTTTAAGTTTTGAATTATCGTTTTCAATTTCGCGCTTTGAATTTTTAGCTTTTTAATGGGGTGGAATGATGAAGCATACTATATCGGTTTTGGTTGAGAATAAATTTGGGGTTTTGGCTCATATCTCCAGCCTTTTTTCGGCAAGAGGCTTTAACATTAACTCCCTTGCCGTAGGAGAAACGGAGGATCCGACTATCTCGCGCATGACTATTGTGGTTACGGGAGACGACAGGACGCTGGAGCAGGTAGATAAACAGTTGAACAAATTAATTGACGTGATTAGGGTTGACGATTTGACGAAGAAGAACTTTGTTGACAGGGAACTGCTTCTTTTTAAAATTGAAGGCGATAGCAGCCTAAAAGCCGTTTTAGGTAGATTGAAAGCTGAGATTCTTGATGAAAACCAGGGAATAATGCTGGTTCAGTTTTGCGGCAGTAAGAAGGAGACGGAAGAGTTATTTAATGGCCTGAAGGGATATGAAATTAAAGAGATGGTAAGAACCGGCAAGATAGCTATTGCCAAAGATAAAGAATAATATTTTAAGGAGGTTAAAAGATGCCCAGGGTTTACACTGACAAGGATGCTGATTTAAAAGTATTAAAAGGAAAAAAAATCGCGGTTATCGGATATGGCGCTCAGGGCCGCGCTCAGAGTTTAAACTTAAGAGACAGCGGCCTTGATGTTATAGTAAGCGACCTCAAAGACAGCGCTAACTGGAAACAGGCGGTTAAGGATAAATTTAAACCGGTTTCAGCCGCGGAAGCCGCTAAGAAGGCCGATATAATACAGATACTTACTCAGGATCACGTTCAGGCTAAAGTATACTGTGATTCCGTTGAACCGAATCTTATAGATGGTAACGCCCTTGTTTTTTCTCACGGTTTTAACATTCATTTTAAACAGATAACACCTCCTAATTATGTTGATGTCTTTATGATTGCTCCTAAAGGGCCGGGCACTCTGGTAAGAGAAATGTATGAAAAAGGTATGGGGGTTCCCTGCCTGGTGGCGATATTTCAGGAGCATAGCGGTAACGCGCTCGATAGGGCATTAGCTTACGCGAAGGGAATTGGGGGCACGAGAGCGGGTGTTATAGAAACTACTTTTAAAGAAGAAACCGAAACCGATCTTTTTGGTGAACAGGCGGTTCTTTGCGGAGGCGTTACCGAACTTATCAAAGCGGGCTTTGATACTCTGGTTGATGCCGGTTATCAGCCTGAGATTGCCTACTTTGAATGCTGCCACGAACTTAAACTAATTACTGATTTGATATATAAGTCAGGCTTGCAAGGTATGCGGGAGGTTATTTCTGATACCGCTGAGTACGGTGATTTAAGCCGCGGGCCGGTAATTATAAACAAAAGTGTAAGAAGCAGGATGAAAAAAATTCTTAAAGATATTCAGTCAGGTAAATTCGCGAAAGAGTGGATGGAAGAAAACAAAACAAGAAGAACTGTTTTTAACAAGCTAAAAAAACGTGATACCAAACACCCCCTTGAAATTATAGGTAAAAAACTAAGGGGTATGATGAGCTGGATAGCTAAAAGCTAAAAGCTTAAAGCGAAAAGTGTAAAATTATAGCGCAAAATTCAAAAGAATTAAAAAACGAAAAAAACAAAGAAGCACAAAAATAGCGACAAACGTAAAACTATAGTGTAAAATTTTAAAGATTAAAAAGTTTTGAGTTTTAAATTATGGTTTTTAGCTTTGCGCTTTAAATTTTTAGTTTAATAATATGGATAAAATCATTATTTTCGATACTACCTTAAGAGACGGAGAGCAGTCTCCGGGGGCGAGCCTGGATATAAGGCAGAAGGTTGAAGTTGCCCATCAGCTGGAGCGCCTGAACGTAGACGTGATTGAGGCCGGTTTTCCTATAGCCTCTAAGGCGGACTTTGAAGCGGTAAAACTAATTGCCGGAGATATCAAGAAACCGATTATCTGCGCGCTGGCCAGGGCCAAAAAGGAAGATATTGATGCTGCCTATAAATCTATAAAAGCGGCCAAAAAGAAAAGGATACATGTTTTTTTAGCGACTTCCAAGATACATATGAAGTATAAGTTGAGGAAGGCGAAGGAAGAGATTTTGAGGCAGGCGGTTGAGGCGGTTAAGTACGCCAGGCGCAAGGTTGAAGACGTAGAGTTTTCGCCGGAGGATGCCTCCCGTACAGAGGTTGATTTTTTGGTTCAGGTTGTTGAAGCGGTTATTGATGCCGGAGCCGGGACAATAAATATTCCGGATACTGTCGGTTATGCCACGCCGGAAAACTTCGGTTGGCTCATAGCTTGCCTAATGAAAAAAGTAAATAACATAGATAGGGCAGTTATAAGCGCCCATTGCCATGATGACCTTGGTATGGCCACAGCTAATTCTCTGGCGGCGGTAAAAAATGGCGCCCGCCAGGTGGAGTGCACTATAAACGGAATTGGAGAAAGAGCGGGCAGCGCTCCTTTAGAAGAAGTGGTGATGGCCATTAAGACCAGAAGTGACTTCTATGAAGTATCTACGTCGGTTAAGACAAAGGAACTCTACAAGACATCCAGGCTTGTAAGCCATCTTATGGGGATTAAGGTACAGCCCAATAAGGCTATTGTCGGTAAAAATGCCTTTAGCCATGAGTCCGGGATACATCAGGACGGACTTATTAAAGAAAGAAGCACCTATGAAATAATGAGGCCGGAAGATGTAGGTTTTTCCAAAAGCCGGCTGGTTTTGGGCAGGCACTCCGGCCGGCACGCTTTTAAGGTGCGCCTGAAGGAGTTGGGTTTTAACTTGGGTAAAAAAGACGCGGAGATAGCCTTTGATAATTTTATGCGGCTGGCTAATAAGAAAAAAGAAATATATGACGAAGATCTGGAGACAATTGTTGAGGGGCAGATTTCCGAGATACCGCGGGTCTGGAAGTTTAAAAGTATGCATATTACAAGTGAGACCGGCTCTTTTCCTGTAGCAGAGGTGGAGCTTGAGTCTAAAGGCGGGAGCTTAAAGAAAAAGGCCTCGGGAGACGGTCCGGTAGATGCCTGCTACAAGGCTATTGATAAAATTGCCCATATTAAAGGAAAGTTAGTAGACTACTCTTTGCAGTCTGTCAGCAGAGGAAAAGACGCCATGGGCGAGGTTACGGTAAAGGTTAAATTTAAGGAAAGAGAGATAACAGGAAAGGGTTCAAGCACTGATATCCTTGAAGCAAGCGCCAAAGCATATATTAACGCTATTAATAAATTGATTTACCTATCTAAGCGAAAATAAACCCAGGCGGATTAAAATCTGTTTTATTGTTAATAGCAATCCGCGATTTTATTACCGGAGGCAAGCAGGATTACTTTGATGAAAGCGGAAATAAACGGCCTGACAGAAAT
>DAOVNW010000175.1 GCA_030630095.1 Candidatus Omnitrophota bacterium | reverse complement strand
TACCTCTTCACCTTTAGCGGTCAACATCATTACAGGTACGGCAGAAAGCTTTTTATCCCCTTTTATCTCCCTGCAAACCTCAAGCCCGTCCATTTTAGGAAGCATTATATCCAGTATAACCAAATCAACCGGGCTTTTACCCAGGACATCCAGAGCCTTTTCACCGCTTGCCGCGGCCATACATTCAAAACCCGCTTTTTCTAAATTATACTTAACAAGTTTAGAGATATGTTTATCATCCTCAACTATTAAAATCCTTGTCTTCTTCATTTTCTATCCTTTTATATCATATTATACCAGATTGTGGTATTCCTGAATAGACTTTATCTCTATGCCGCCGCCGCGCGCCGCTTCTATTCCTTCTATGGTTGCTTTAGCCGCGGTAATCGTCGTTATATATGGAATCTTATGCTGGATAGCGGCTTTTCTGATATAGCTGTCGTCGTACTTACCCTCCCTGCCTACCGGAGTATTGACTATTATTTGTACGCACCCGTTATATATATCGTCTGTTATGTTGGGGCGGCCTTCATGAAACTTAATCGCCAATTGAGACTTTATGCCGCCTTTCTCCAGATGGGCTTTGGTTCCTTTTGTCGCGTATATCTTAAAACCTAACTCATTAAACTTACCCGCGATTTCAAGAATGTACTTCTTGTCTCTATCGGCTACCGAGATAAAAACCGCTCCTTCAACAGGCAGTTTCATACCCGCGGCTTCCTGCGCCTTATAAAAGGCCAGCCCGGGCGTAGAAGCAATGCCCATCACCTCTCCCGTGGCTCTCATTTCAGGCCCCAAAACAGGATCAACGGCGGGAAACATATTAAAGGGAAACACGGCTTCCTTTACGCCAACATGAGAAATCTCTTTTTTATCCGGCTTTATATCTTTTAACTTTTTTCCTATCATAATCTGCGTCGCTATTTTTGCCATTGATATACCCATAACCTTACTGACTATAGGAACGGTTCGCGAAGCACGGGGATTGGCTTCTAATATATAGACCTTTCCCTCGGCTATAGCGTATTGGATGTTCATCAGGCCGACCACATTAAGCGCCTTGGCAATTTTTTTTGTATACTCCTCTAAGATAGCTAGATTTTCTTTGGAAATATTTCGCGCCGGAATTACGCAAGCGCTATCCCCCGAATGAACCCCCGCCAACTCTATATGTTCCATTACGCTGGGAATATACGTATCCTCTCCGTCACTAATCGCGTCTACCTCAACTTCGACGGCCTGCTCCAGAAATTTATCAATTAACATCGGGTACTCCGGGCTGACTTCTATGGCTGTCTTCACATAATCCAAAAACATCTGTTCATTATACACAATCTGCATACCTCTGCCGCCCAGAACAAAAGAAGGCCGCACCATTAAGGGGTACCCTATCTTATTAGCCGCGCCCAAAGCCTCATCCTCGGAACAGGCAATACCGCCTTCAGGCTGAGGAATGCCAAGCTCCCGCATTATTTCATTAAATTTCTGCCTATCTTCGGCAAGATGAATGCTCTCGGGGCTCGTACCTAAAATCTTTACCCCGCGTTCAGAAAGTTCTTTTGCTATATTTAAAGGAGTTTGCCCTCCAAATTGCACAATTACGCCTTCGGGTTTTTCTTTTTCGTAAATACTTAAGACATCTTCCACAGTCAGGGGTTCAAAATAAAGTTTGGTTGAGGTGTCATAATCTGTAGAAACGGTCTCCGGGTTGCAATTAACCATTATTGACTCAATTCCTTCCTCACGCAATGTAAACGCGGCGTGCACACAGGTATAATCAAATTCTATACCTTGGCCGATACGGTTAGGCCCCCCGCCTAAAATCATTACTTTCTTTTTGGTCTTTGTTTTTTGTTTTTGGCTGATGGCTGATGGCTGATGGCTGATGGCTTTATTATAAGTCGAATAGTAATAGGCCGCGTCAGCGCCGCTTACCGGGACCGCTTCATATGCCGCCGCCTTCCCCGCTTCAAGCCGCTGAGCGCGGACATCCTTTTCCTCACTCCCCAGCAATCCGGCAAGGTATCTGTCCGAAAACCCATTTTCCTTAGCCTTGATAAGCATATCCGTAGATAGTTTCTTATCGGAACTTCTCTTTATCTCCTCTTCAAATTTTACCAATTCCCGCATCTGGCTTATAAACCATTTATTAATTTTGGTCATCTGATAAAGTTCATCAACGGACATACCTTTATCCAGCGCCTCATACATCAGAAAAACACGCTCGCTTGAGGGATTAACCAACTTTGCCTTAATCTCAGAAATGGAAAGCGAGGCAAAATCCCTGGCTCCGCCCAAACCGTATCTTTTAATCTCAAGCGACCTTATCGCTTTTTGAAACGCTTCTTTGAAATTCTTACCTATACTCATCACCTCGCCCACAGCCTGCATCTGCGTGCCAAGCTTATCTTCAGCCTGGGGAAACTTTTCAAAAGGCCACCTGGCGAATTTCACTACAACATAATCTCCACTCGGCGCGTATTTATCAAGCGTCCCTTCTTTCCAATAGGGTATCTCATCAAGGGTTATACCCACAGCCAGCTTTGCCGATATGCGGGCAATGGGAAAACCCGTTGCCTTCGAAGCCAAAGCCGATGACCGCGAAGTTCGCGGATTAATTTCAATAACCACAATTCTTGAGTCTTGAGGATTATAGGCAAACTGTACGTTGCAGCCGCCCAAAACGCCTATGGCATCAACAATTTTGTAGGACATATCCTCGTATCTCTTCTGCTTTTCTTTTGAAACGGTAAGCATCGGCGCCACGCAAAAACTGTCGCCGGTATGCACACCCATAGGGTCAACATTTTCAATAAAACAAACCGTAATCTTACCGCCCTTGGCGTCTCTTACCACTTCAAGCTCATGCTCCTCC
>DAOVNW010000094.1 GCA_030630095.1 Candidatus Omnitrophota bacterium | reverse complement strand
TGATGAGGGTTAAGAATGGAGGCGTGCCTTGGCTGTGAAAAATATTCCTCGGTATGAGGGCAAACCTGTAAGTAAATAAGGTTCCCTCCTTACCGGCAAAAAGTTGATAAAGAAAGATTAAAACGTTTAAGCTAATAAGGATAAAGGTAATATACGGAACGCGCTCCAGATAATTATCATCTTTTATCGGAATCATCCTTCATCCCTCAGCCACTTTTTTTCTAACTCATCGGTTATTTTCTGCTCGTCTTCATCTTCCAGCTTAGCCTTTAAGACTTCGTTGGCAGACGCCTTTCTCTTTGACATTTTCCCGGTAAACTCTGAAACCGGCATAACTTTCAGGCAAAAACTTCTCACTTTAAATTTTATCTCCTTATCGTCAGTCACCACAACCACCCTTCGCGGATTGCTGTCCTTTGAAGCTAATCTAATAATCAGATTATCAGCCGGCTCACCCTCGGAAAACAGAACAACAAAACTGCTCTTATGCGGCGGCGCTAAAATCCCGCTTCTCCCGTCAAAAACTACAGTTACTTTATTTCTGCCGCACAGATTATGCCTTTTGATAATATCCAACAACCCCTGCCGGCCGTCAATCAACTCCTTATCGGCAAGGCCGTCAATCTTATGCAAAACATTATAACCGCCAATCAGGTAATGGAGAGACATTATTTAGTTCTTTCTTGTTTAAGTTGTACGAAAGAGCCTGATTGCAACGATTAAAAAACCGATTACATTGATATAGTAATAGAAATTAATCTCTGTAATCTTTTAATAATCTATGTAATCATGGGTCATTCTTAATTTGTTCTAATAACTTGCAAATCATTAAGTTATAGAAACCTATTCAACTTAATTAAGAATGACCCATTATTTTCCTTTTCGGCTTTTAAAATAGTCGCTCAATATCCGCCTATGGTCAAAGGCAATCTCATCCGGCAGTTTATCTTCTCTAAAAAATTCCGCCTTTTTGGCATCGCTGGCTGCCTTTGGCTCGTCTTCCGTCCCGGCCGTAAAGACACAGGATATGGTATGAAAGCGCGGATCTCTGTCAGGCTCAGAATAAACGTGAAACTGCCTCAGCTTCTTTACCTTTATACCGGTCTCCTCCTCCGCCTCTCTAACAGCCGCCGTTTCTACCGACTCGCCCACCTCTACAAAACCGCCGGGCAGAGCCCAGCCAAAAGGAGGATTTTTTCTCTCAACAAGAATTATCGCGCCGTCTTTCTCAATAATAATATCCACAGTCGGCACAGGATGCCTCTCTATCTTCTCTTTTATCCTCATCAGCATCTTTCCTTAATCTTTTCTTTACACACAGAGCAAAACTGCCCTCTTTTAAAATCAACTTCTCTAATACTCTCTGAATAAGTCATTACGCAACTTTTATTATGACAATGAGTCATGCCCAGGAGATGGCCGATTTCATGCGCCGCCTCTTTTGAGAGGCGCATAAGAAAGAGGGCCGCGTTCTCAGGCAGGTTATAAAAACTCTGATAAAGCCGCCTGCTAGACACAAGGCAAACTCTGCCGCCTATAGATTCTGCCTGTCCAAAAACAAAGTTAAGATTCGCGGCATACAAATCTTCATCCACTATTCCCAAAACTTTATCATAATTCTCTAAGGCGGAATTATCCAGCATACCGCGCAATATTTTCGGACTATTACATTGCTTTCTTTCTTCATTAAAAGCGGCCAAAGGCAGGGACAGTGACAGCACGCTATCTGAAAAGTCCTCACTTTGAAAAACTCTCTCCAGCCGGCCTTTTAGCTCCGCGAAAAATTCATTATCCGCCTTTTTAAAGGTAACTATAGCTATCATCCTAATAAAACCCCTGCTAAGCTCCGGTTTTCAGGCTATTATAACATACCCAACTTTTTATCTCAAATCTTTTATATTCCGGTTTTTTTCTAATTACACAGCGCTATTGACAAGTCATCTTTTATGTGCAACTATGATGGGGGAAATAATCAACTGCTGGGAGGTAACTTATGTTTGACGACAGAAGCAAGAAGTTTAAAAATCAGTACGTCCCTCTTAAAAAGATGGACGTTGAGAAATACATCCCCTTCGTCGGTAAAGATAAAATTGACCACCTCAAGTTTCTCGCCGAACCGCTCCTTCATAAGGTATGGGCCAACGTCAACTCTACCATAATCGGCGGCGGCGTAGCAGAAATGCTTCAGAGTACCGTTCCCTTTGCCAAAGGATTGGGAGTTGACTGCAGATGGTTTGTCATAGAGGGCTCATCAGACTTCTTTCAGGTAACCAAAAAATTTCACAACCTCCTGCAGGGCGTAAAGCAGGATATCAGTATGGAAGAGGTTTTTCACGCCTATCTTGATACTCTTAACTGGAATACGGAAAAGACCAAGATAGTCGGCCATCTGGTAGTCATCCACGACCCTCAGCCGGCGGCTATAATAATGAGCGGCAACGTCTATGGGCATATCCTCTGGAGATGCCATATCGATACCTCTCAGGCATCAAGGAGAATCTGGAGATTTTTATTACCTTACATCAATCACTTTGACGGAGCCATATTCACCTCCAAAGACTTTATCAAAGAGCAAATTCAGGTGCCGGCCTATGAGATACACCCCTCAATCGACCCGCTGAGAAAGAAAAATCACCTCTTTACGAAAAAAGAAGCCCGCGATATACTATCTGATTTATTTAACGAGCATAATATAGATCCCCATCGCCCGATCGTACTGGCCGTCTCGCGTTATGATATCCACAAAAACCAAAAAGGCATAATTCGCGCCTTTAAGCTCCTTAAAACGACTCTTTCAAAAAAAATTAAACCTTACCTGATTATCGTCGGAAACACCGCATCAGACGACCCCGAAGGAGAACAGATGTACGCTGAAATTGAAAAAGAAATAGGCGGCGACAAAGACATTCAGACCTGGCTTAACATTAAAAACAACGATGAGGCTATCGGCGCTTTAATGTCGCTGGCAGACTGTTTTGTTCATCTTTCAACCAAAGAAGGTTTTGGCCTGGTAGTTACCGAAGCTATGTGGCAAAAAACACCAGTCGTAGGAAGCAAGATAGGCGGCATCAAATTTCAGGTTATAAACGGAGAAACAGGCTATCTTGTCGAGCCTTCAGATTACAAACTAGCGGCCAAAAAAATACAATCTATACTGGAAAACCCGGCCGAAAAAAAAGAGTTCGGCAAGCAGGCTCACCAACATGTCAGAGACAACTTCCTTATGCCCTCTCTGGTAGAAAAATACCTTATCCTTATGAGATACTATCTTGAGATTGACAACAAGATACCGTCCTTCAGACTTAATGAACTCACCTATAAAGAAATAAAGTCAGCTCTTTACGAAAGAACTGTTTGGCCATTTACTTCCGATGACCTAAAGAAAAAGATTGAGGCAATTCTGGAAGGGATGCTTTAAAAGAAGACGGTCAACCGGGAGGCCAAGTAAATTTTCTACCGCCTAAAAGATGCAAATGCAGATGAAAAACTTCCTGGCCGGCGTTTTCTCCGCAATTAAAGACCAGCCTGTAACCATCTTCATCGAGGCCTTTATCTCTGGCAATTTTGTTGGCCGCCAATACCAGTTTTGAAACAATATAACCGACATTCTCATTCAAATCCGATACCTTCTCAATATGAACTTTGGGTACGAGTAAAATATGAACCGGCGCCTGAGCCTTAATGTCCAAAAATGCCAGTACATCATCATCCTCATAAACAATATCAGCCGGAATTTCTTTTCTAATAATTTTACAAAAAAGACAATGATTATTCATCTTATTACCTTTCTTATTAGCGCTTTCACCCGCCTAAGCGAAAACTACAGTGCGCCTGCCATAGACAAGAGTCTTTCTTTTTAAATGGTACCAAATGGCCCTGGACAAGACAATCTTTTCCAAATCACACCCTTTGCGAATAAGGTCTTCTATGCAATCCGAGTGGCTAACTTTGACAACGTCCTGCTCAATAATGGGGCCTCTATCCAATTTTGAGGTCGCGTAATGACTCGTGGCTCCAATCACCTTAACTCCGCGCTCATAGGCTGAGTGATAAGGCTTTCGGCCGGGAAAGGCGGGTAGAAAAGAGTGATGTATGTTAATAATCCGGTTAGGATACTCTTTAATAAAATTATTGCTCAGCACCCGCATATAGCGCGCCAGGACAATGAAGTCAACATTATGCCTCTTTAACAGCTTGAGTTCCTTCTCTTCCCGGGCCTTTTTATTTTTCGGGGTAATTTCAAAAAGATGGTAATCAATACCAAACTTATCGGCCACACGGCGTAGATCGGGATGATTACTGATAATCAAGGGTATCTCCATCCGGAATTCACCCGACTGACAGCGCGATACAATATCATACAGGCAATGTGAAAGCTTAGATACAAAAATAGCCACTCTGGGAACTTCATAAGAAAAATGCAGCTTCCACTTCATTTTAAACTTGCTGGCGATTAGAGTCTCGAATTCATCCGCGATATTCGCGGCCGGGATTTTAAAGTCCGTCAACTCCCATTCAACGCGCATAAAAAACACCTTTTTGTATATATCAACGTGCTGGTCAAGATAAAGGATATTGCCACTGTTTTCTGACAGAAATTTAGTAACCGCGGCCACCAATCCTTTCCTATCGGGACAGTGTATCAGCAAAATCGCGGAGCCGGAGCGTTTTTTCTTATTCAACTTAAAACCCATATTTTTCCCTTATTGTTTATCTTCAGGAGACATCCAGGGCCTGCTTCCTGATTTTAGTATAACCCTAATCACCAAAAATATAAAGACAAAAAAGCTTATGCT
>DAOVNW010000031.1 GCA_030630095.1 Candidatus Omnitrophota bacterium | reverse complement strand
TGAAAAAAAAGAAAACAAAACTATTAATGAAATATTTGAAGAAAGGGGAGAGGCTTATTTCAGAAAAGTTGAGAAAGATGTAGTTCTGGAGATTTCCGGCAGGGGAAATCAGGTTGTTTCCTGCGGAGGCGGTGTAGTTTTGGATGAAGAAAATATCAGCCGCTTAAAGAAATCCGGGGTGATTATTTGTCTCAATGCTTCACCTGAAGCTATTTATGAACGCGTCAGGCGCCAGACGCACAGGCCGCTCTTAAAAGTAGAGAATCCCGAAGGGAGAATTAAAGAGCTGCTTGCTTTGAGGCGCCCCTTTTATCAAAAGGCGGATTTTAGCATTAACACCTCTTCTTTGAGTATTGAAGAAGCCGCGGAAAAGATTGTAAGTTTGACAAAAAATAAAGTATCAACAGGGGGCTAATGCAGGACAAAGAGTATATAGTCGCGCTCAATATGGTTGCTGGTTTAGGTAGCCTCCAGATAAAGAGGTTGCTTGAAGTATTTTCTGACCCGGCTAAAATTTTTAGGGCGCCGGCCTTTGAATTAAAAAAGGCAGCCGGTATCAGCGAAAAACATTGCTTCGCGATAAGGCGGGTTATCACCTCAAAAGAGCTCAAAAAAGAGTTGACCGTTATAGAAAAAGAAAAGATCGGCCTTTTAGTCGTTGAGGATGAAGAGTACCCGCTTAATCTTAAGAAGATATACGACCCGCCACCCTTGCTTTATGTAAAAGGCAGTATAATCAAAAGTGACGCTGTCGCCATTGCCGTGGTAGGTTCAAGGAAGTCTTCGGCTTACGGCCGGCAAATTACAGAAAGGCTCAGCTCGGATTTGGCGCGGTATAGAATAAGCGTGGTGTCGGGCCTGGCCAGAGGTATTGATACGGCTTCTCATAAGGGGGCGTTAAAGGCCGGAGGGCGCACCATCGGAGTTTTAGGCAGCGGCTTAGCCAGGATGTATCCGCCCGAAAATCTCTCTCTTTGCGAAGAGATTGCCGCCGGTGGAGCGGTTATTTCCGAACTTCCGTTATTCGCGCCGCCCTATCCCCAGAACTTTCCCAAAAGAAACAGGATAATCAGCGGACTTTCTATTGGTGTGGTTGTTGTTGAGGCAAGAAAACGCAGTGGTTCTTTAATTACGGCAGACTGCGCCCTGGAGCAGGGGCGGGAAGTTTTTGCTATTCCCGGCAACGCCGGTTATTTGAATTCCGAAGGCACAAATCATTTAATCAGGCAGGGAGCGGCATTGGTTGAAAACGCGGAAGATATTGTTAATGAATTCAAGCCGTTGCTTAAAGGGTATCTGGACTGTTTTGCCCAAGAGGAAACGGCTCTAGGAGAAGCCAACAGGCTGTCCGCGGGATAAGGTATACATTTATTGAAGGAGAGTAACTTGAGTAAATATTTGGTTATAGTGGAATCACCCACTAAGGTAAAAACCATCAGCAAATTTTTAAGCGGAGATTATGAAGTTGATGCCTGCGGGGGGCATCTACGAGACCTTCCCAAAAGCAAAATGGGCGTTGATCCAGAAAAAAACTTTGAACCGCAGTATATAGTAATTACCAAAAAAAAGAAGGTTGTTGCTTCTTTAAAAAAGGCGGTTAAGGGCAAAGAGGTTCTATATCTTGCCTGTGATCCGGATAGAGAAGGAGAAGCTATCGCCTGGCATATTTCAGAAATAATGCAAAAAAAGACCGTTGTTAAAAGAGTTGTCTTTAATGAGATAACGAAGGATGTGATTGTCCGCGCCTTTAAAAATTCCCGCGAGATAGATATGAATAAGGTAAACGCCCAGCAGGCGAGAAGAATATTAGACCGTCTTGTCGGCTATGAATTAAGCCCTCTCCTCTGGAAAAAAGTTGGGAGAGGTTTGAGCGCCGGGAGGGTGCAGTCGGTAGCCTTGAGAATTATTGTAAAAAGAGAAAGAGAAATTCAAGCGTTTATTAAAAAAGAATACTGGGAAATTGAGGCGGACTTAAAAAAGCGGGAGCCTGAGGCTTCTGAGTTTAAGGCTAAACTTGAGAAAATAAAAGGCGAGAAACCGGAAATTAAGACTGAAGAAGAGGCAAAAGAAATTTGTTCAAGCCTTGAAGAGAAAACTTTTTCTGTCAGTGACGTAAAAAAGAGGGCTCAAAAAAGGTATCCCAAACCGCCCTTTATTACCAGTTCCCTTCAGCAAACCGCCTTTAATAAGTTAAGATTTACCGCTTCCAGGACGATGATTATAGCCCAACAGCTTTATGAAGGCCTTGACATAGCGGGCGAGGGCAGTGTGGGGTTGATTACCTATATGAGAACCGATTCTGTTACCATCGCGGACACAGCTCAAAAGGAAGCTCGTGATTTTATCCTTGATAAATTCGGCACGGACTATTTACCGGCTGAGATGAGAAAATATAAGTCAAAAAAGTTGGCTCAGGGCGCTCATGAAGCCATCAGGCCCACCTCTATAAAGCGTACCCCCGAGAGCGTAAAGGACTACCTAAGTAAGGAGCAGTATGAACTATACAAGATAATCTGGCAGCAGTTTACAGCCTCCTGTATGAAGGAAGCGGAAATTTCAGTGACCAGCATTTCAATAACGGCGGGAGACTGCTTGTTTAAGGCCTCCGGTTCAAAGGTTATCTTTAAGGGTTTTATGATAGTATTTGAAGAAGAGGGAGATGAAAAAAAGGTTGAACTTCCGGCATTTATAAAAGGAGAGGAGCTGGTTCTTTTAAAGCTTATACCGTCACAGCACTTTACTCAGCCGCCTCCCCGGTTTACCGATGCCAGCCTGGTTAAGATTTTAGAAGAGGAGGGCATTGGCCGGCCTTCGACTTACGCTCCGACGATTCGCACGATAATCTTTAGGGACTACATCAGGAGAGAAAGCCGCTCTCTTGTACCGTCCGAGTTGGGAATAGTAGTCAATGACCTGCTCATAGATAGTTTTCCCGACGTTTTGGATATAAAGTTTACAGCTAAAATGGAGGAGGAGCTTGATAGAGTAGAGCAGGGGGCGCTTGGCTGGCAGGAGCTTTTGAAGGGATTCTATGAGCCCTTTGCCAAAGAACTGGAAGCGGCAAAGATTAAGATGCGCGATGTTAAAAAAGAGGTCATTATGACTGATAAGGTTTGCGAAAAGTGCGGCAAGCCGATGGTTATAAAATGGTCAAAGTACGGAAAGTTTTTAAGTTGTTCGGGTTTTCCGGAGTGTAAAAACGCGAAATCTATTGATACCGGAATAAAGTGCCCCAATGAAGGCTGTGACGGGATGTTGGTTATGAGGCGTTCTAAAAGAGGCAGAGTTTTTTACGGCTGTACCAAATATCCTGAGTGTAATTTTATTACTAATAAACTGCCCGAAGAGTAATTGTATATAATGCGAAGATTTGCCGGTAAATTTATCAATTACTTAAAGATTGAGAAAAACGCGTCTATCCATACGCTGATAAATTATGAGGTTGACCTGAAGGAATTTTTCGGATTTATCGGCGATATTCAAATAGACAAAATTACTCACCTTAAGCTGAGAACCTGGCTGGCCTATTTAAAGAAAAAGGAGTATGCTAAATCCTCAGTTGCCAGAAAGCTGGCCGTCCTTCGTTCCTTTTTTAGATTTTGCGTGCGCGAAGGTTATCTGGAAACAAATCCAGCCCTCAGTTTGTCAACACCGAGACAGGAAAAAAAATTACCCTTATTTTTAACCATTCAGGAGGTTGTAAGGCTTATAGAGTCTCCTCCGATTGACAATGAAACGGGCCTGAGAGATAGAGCCATACTTGAGACCCTTTACTCTACGGGAATACGCGTGAGTGAATTAACTTCTTTGAACGCGGAAAACATAGATTTTATCAGCGGGGTAGTGAAGGTTAAGGGCAAAGGAAAAAAAGAGAGGCTTGTACCCATAGGAGATAAGGCGCTTAAGTCAATCAAAAACTACCTTGATAAAAGAAAGTTATCTCCTGAGGAGTCGGTAAGGGTTGTGTTTTTAAATAAAAGAAAAAAACGAATAAACCCCAGGACTATCCGGCGGATAGTTGAAAAGTATATCAAAATTACCAGTGATAAAAGGGGCATTTCGCCTCATACGCTGAGACATTCATTTGCCACCCACCTTTTAGACCGGGGAGCGGATTTGCGGGCCGTTCAGGAGCTGCTGGGGCACGCCAATTTAGCTACTACTCAGATTTATACGCACATTACGCCCCAGAGGCTAAAAGAGGTTTACGACAAGGCTCACCCCCGGGCCTGATTTTGGTGAAGAAAATAAGGTTCTTCCCCAAATTTGATGCAAAAAAGGAAGAACCTGATTACAGAGATTAAGCAAGATTACATAGATTTTATGACGACAATATAATCACTGTAATCTACTTTTTAATCTTTGTAATCAGAAGCTTTCTTTGTGTAATGATAACAAAACAAATTTTTTAGCAATAAGTTTTTACTTATATCGTTATTATGTTAATTCTCTGCGTCATAATCAGGAAAGCTTCAAAATATGTTATTTATATATGATATTTTTTTTGTAATTTTTCTTCTATGCTGCCTGCCGGTTTTTATCTTCGGCAGGAAATATCACAAAGGTTTTGGTATGCGTCTGGGCATTATGCCCAAAGAGATTTTCAGCCGCCTGGAAGGCAGGGACATTATCTGGATTCATGCTGTCAGCGTCGGAGAAGCAAGCAGCGCCCAGCCTTTAATAGAGGCTTTGAGGCAAAGGTATCCGCGTAAACATATTGTTATATCTACCATTACCGAGACAGGCAATGAAGCGGCCAAAAGGATAGCTGGTGATGACTGTACAGTTATTTATCTGCCTTTTGATGTCAGCTCTATAGTTAAAAAGGTCATCCGCCGCCTAAACCCTTCTCTTTTTATCATAATTGAAACGGAAATCTGGCCCAATTTAATTTTACGGCTTCATAGGGAAGGAATACCGGTCGTGCTGGTAAACGGCCGGATATCGGCCTCGTCTTTTAAAGGTTACAGCCTGCTCAAGCCTTTTATCAAACCTCTTTTGAAGAATGTGGGCTTATTCTGTATGCAGACAGAAAATGATGCCTCAAAAATTAAATCTTTGGGAGCCCGCGAAGAAACGGTCAAAGTTACCGGTAATTTAAAGTTTGATATCGAGCAGGAAAAAGAAACCCTGCGTAAACAGGCTGATGAGTTTGCTTCTTTATTAAAACTAAGTGGAAAAGACAAAGTTTTTATTGCCGGAAGCACCCACTACCCTGAGGAAAAGGCGCTCTTTTCGGTTTACGGCAGGCTTTTAAAGCATTACCCTGATTTAAAAATGGTAGTGGTGCCCAGGCATATCAGGAGAGTAGATAAAATAGAAAATGAGGCGCGCAGGCTGAATTTGAAGCCTGTTAAATACTCTGATTTAGTTGAGAGAAAGAGGGTTTTGTCCGGGCGGGGAGGGCAAGAGGTAATTATTCTTAATCTTATGGGCAGATTAAAGGCGGCCTATAGCCGGGCCGACATAGTATTTGTCGGAGGCAGCCTTGCTAAAAGAGGCGGACAAAATATGATAGAGCCGGCCTCATTTTCAAAGGCGCTTATGTTTGGCCCGCATACCTATAATTTTGATAATTTAGCAGAAGGTTTATTATCCAATGAGGCGGCCTTGATGGTAAAAGATGAAGAGGATCTGTTTAAAAAGTCACTTTTTTTACTCTCTAACCCCGAAAAAAGAAAAGAGTTAGGTAAAAACGCCCTGGCGTTTTTAGAACAGTCAAAAGGAGCCGCCAAAAAGACCATTGATTTAATCGAAATCCTAACCCGTAGCTGCTAAGTTGACACTTTAGGTTCAACCTTATGTGTCAACTTATGCTTTTTTTTACGATTAAATTGGCGATTTCGGCTAATTCTTCGGCTTTTAGCTGCTCAGCCCTCGTTCTAAAATCTATCTTGAGTTCTTCCAATATAGAAGAGAGCTCCGGCTTATTAAGCTCAAGGCCGGAACAGGAAGAAAGCGAATTTAATATATTTTTTCTTCTTTTAGAGAACGCCCCTTTTACAACCTTTTTAAAAAGGTCTTCATTGCTGACTTTAAAAGGAGGTTGTGTAAAAAAATCTATCCTCACTAAGGCTGAATCAACCTTGGGCCTGGGAAAAAAAGAGTTCTTGTTAACGTACTTCACGATGCGGCTCTTGCCGTAATAACTCAGCAGACAGCTTAAAATACCGCGTTCTTTTCCGCCGGGACAGGCAACAAATCGCCGGGCAACCTCTTTTTGCGTCATAATTAAAGCTGTTTTAATTATAGCTTTGTATTCTATGAGCCGGAAAACCACAGGACTGCTTATATAGTACGGAAGATTACCGATTACCTTAATCTTTTTATTAAAAGAGCCGCAGACAGTCTTTTTTAAATCAAACTCTAAAAAATCACCTTCTATAACTTTAGCATTACTAAACGCGCTTAGCTTCTCTCTCAAAATCCCCGCTAACTTTCTATCAAGCTCTACGGCAAAAACCCGGTCCGCTGTCTCAGCCATTAAACAGGCAAGGCCGCCAAATCCCGCTCCAATCTCTATCACTATATCACGCTTGTTTAAATTAATCTCTTCCAAAATTATCTTGTTGATATTTTTATCAATTAGAAAATTCTGGCCAAATCTTTTTTTAACCCGGATATTGTGTTCTTTAAATAATTTTATTACTTCTGACTGGCTCAACATCAAAACCGCGCCTTTTTAATCCTTGTCAAAGAGGCGGCTAATTTAACAGCTTCTACCATTGACTCCGGCCTGGCTATTGTCCGGGCTGAGATATCATAGGCCGTGCCTGAAGACGGTGAAGTGCGGATATAAGGAAGTCCTATGGTGAGATTGACCGCCTTGTCTCTTAAAATCATTTTCAGGGGAATTAAGGCCTGGTCGTGATACATACAAATCAGAGCGTCAATTTTGCCGTGGTACACCTGATAAAAAAGAGATTCGGCAGATTCGGGACCTATAACGTTAATTTTTTTCCTTTTGGCCATCTTTACGGCCGGAAGTATAATGTCATATTCTTCTTTACCGAAAAGCCCTCCGTCGGAAGCATGCGGATTAAATCCGCAAACCCCTATCAAAGGCCGTTTTATCAGGAAGTATCCCCTTAAATACCTATCCGCTAATTCAATTTTTTTTAATATTAATCGCGGGTTTAATATCCTATTTACTTTACTTAAGGCTACGTGGGTAGTAACTAAAACAATCTTAAAGTGCTCCGCCACAAACATCATAGCCACTTCTTCTGTCCCTGCCAGATGCGCCAACAACTCAGTGTGGCCGCGCCACTTGTATCCGGCCAGGCTTATGGCTTCCTTATTAATAGGGGCCGTAACCAGCGCGTCTATCTTTTTATCTCTGATTAAATTCGCTGCTTCCTCAATGTAGGCTATTGACGCTCTTCCGCAAAGTTCTGACGGCCTGCCTAATTTATAACTTCTTTTGCCGATAACATTCATATCTAAAAAATTCACTCTGCGAGGCAGATAGTTCGCGTTCTTTTCTTTTTCCGTCAAAAAAAGTCCGGGACTCATAATTCCGCGGCGGGCAAGTTTGGCTTTAACCTTTTTAAAAACCTCGTAATCTCCGATAATTAAAAAAGAAACGCTTTTATCCTTTACCTTAGCCAGCGTCTTTAATATAATCTCCGGTCCGATACCGGCGGCATCGCCGGCGGTAATGCCGATACGTATATTATTTAATTGAGATGTACGCATTTTCTTTTAGGCTATTCATCCATTCATTCATTCTATCTCTGGCCTTTTCCTGAAACAACTTCTCCTTGATAGACAATCTGACTTCTTTAAAGGGCCTAACCTCCGCTTCTTTAATCTCTACAACCTGAAAAATATGGTACCCTATGCCGGTTTCAATAACATCTGAAATCTCCTCCGGCTCTAAGGAAAATAGAAGATCGTCTATCTTCTTCATCATCTGGCCCTTCTCTATATAACCCATATCTCCGCCGTCAACGGCCGAAGGGTCTTCGGAGTATTCCCGGGCAATCTTTGAAAAGTCGCTTCCTTCTTTTATCTTTTTATGTATTTCCTTGATTTTTTTCTGAAGCTCCGCCTGGCTTTCCGGGTTTTCGCCGGCTTTGCGTATGAGGATGGTCTTTACCATTAATTGCCTGGGAACCTTAAATTCATTCCGATGCTCTTCATAATACCGGCTTGCTTCCGTGGGCGCGATTTCTACCTTAGAGCGCACCATATAATCAATAAGCCTCTTTATCATTATCTGCTCTCTATATTTATCCTTTAAGTCCGAAATGGTTAAATTTTGAGACTTAAGGGCCTCTTTAAATTCATCCGCGTCCGCGAATTGAGACTTAATCTGCTCCATCCGCCCGGAAACCTCTTTATCATCAACGACAACTTCGACTCTTTTAGCCTCCTGAAGAATCAGTTTATCTTCAATAAGCTGATATAGTATATTCCGGCGGGCGTCATCAAGTTTCTGGAGCAGTTCTTCATCCGTATACGTTGATTTATACTGGGTATAAATAGGAAGCAGTATCTGGTTAAGCTCTCCCTGAGTAATCACCTCATTATTGACAATGGCAATGATGCCGTCCACAATCTCCGCTTTTACGGATAAACTGCTTATTGAAAAAATAATACATAGTGCTATAAAAATTTTTAAACATCTAAACATAAAAAAACCTCCTTAATTTTTCAGATATCCGTCTTTTTTGCCTGCTTTAGTTAGTTTCTCAACTGAATTTTTTAACAACTTGCAATAAAAATCAAAACCAAC
>DAOVNW010000066.1 GCA_030630095.1 Candidatus Omnitrophota bacterium | reverse complement strand
TACCTCTTCCTGATCCAGCTCCGGATCAACGGTGACGGCCTCACGATTTACCAGTTCACACAGTTTGGCATTAGGCAGGGCTGTAATTAAATTCTTAATCGGGAAAAATCCGATAAATTTATTCTCTTTATCAACCACGTAAACGTAAACTATCTGTTCCTTAACTTCTTTAGTAAACTGCCGCAAGGCCTCAATGGCCCGCGAAGCGGTAAAGCTCTCATTTAAGGCCAAAAGATTGGTGGTCATAATTCCCCCGGCGCTTTCCTCAGGGTACTTCATTAGCTCCTGAACCTCCAGCGAATCCTCTTTTTTCATCAAGCGCAAAACATCTTTCTGCTTTTCGCTGGATAAGTCCGCCAGTATATCCGCCGCCTCATCAGGAGGAAGCATTTCAACCATTTTGGAAATTTTAAAACTGGAAAGTTCCCTTAAAAGCTGGGATTCACTCTGCGCGTCAAGCTCGCTTAAAACCTGGGCCGCCTTTTCATAATCCAGAGCCGCAAATATAGTCAGCCTGTCCTTATGTTCCTTTTTACGCAGGATATCCGCTATATCAACCGGATGCATCCCGGATAAGTTCCTGATATTGTTATTTTCCATCTTTTGGCCCTTCTTTTCTATAATCCGGCGTTACCTTGCCACCGGAGACAACAAGCTTAAGGGCTTCTTCAACGCTCATATCAAGATAAATCAGCTCTTTCGCCGGCACCAGAATAAAAATCCCTGAAGTTGGATTAGGCGTTGTGGGGATAAAAACGTTTATCATATCCGCCCTGGTCTTGGCTTGCAGCTCTTCTTTGGACTCAGAAGTCACAAAGCCGATTGAATAAATGCCCCTGCGGGGATACTCTACAAGAGCTGTCTTTTCAAAGATAATTCTCCCTGAACCCAGAAAGGCGTTACTTAACTGCTTGATGGACATATATATCTTACTTATCATAGGCACTTTCAGAAAAAGCCGCTCAACAAAGGAAAATATTTTTCTAATTACAAAAATTCTCGCCGCCAGGCCCACGATAATTACTGAGGCAATAATACCAATAAAGACAACTCCCTTAAATATCTGGACGGCATAAGGAAAATAAATATCCGGCAGATAAGGCTGGGCGGTTTGGATCAACAAGTTCGATATGGGTTCAACTATAAGAGCAAGCGTTTTAGTTACCAGCAGCCTGAATATCACATAAGTCAAAACTACCGGCAATATCACCACTAAACCTGTTAGAAAATAATTTCGCAGTTTTCTAAACAACCTTAAGCTCCCATAGTTTAGTCAGTTTCACTTTTAATAAAAAAATTGATAAAAAATCTGAAAGCACAACAAAGTTGCTATTACTCCCAGCAAACCTCCCACGACAACTTCCCATAAGGTGTGAATCTTAACCCGCACCCTGCTCTGGGCAATCAAGATTACCATTATCAAGGCAAGAACCGCCACTAAGTTTTCCCGGGTCAGCAAAACGATCATTGTCCATATCGAAAACGCGACCGCCACGTGGCCCGAGGGCATCCCTCCCCGCAAAGGCTTCCCTTTTTTTGAAAGGGTCTTAGTTAAAATTACTAAAAAAACAACAATTAATAACGAGACAAACGTTATGTGCCAGGGCGAATACTGAATCCTTAACAAAATGGCTTCTATCTCAAAGTCAATGATGGGCCTGGAGAAAACCAGGTAACCGACTATGAGGGAGTTTATAGCGGCAATTAACACACAGCCTGCTGTTACATCTTTAACAACCCTTGCCAATGGATGGAAGTCCGGCGTAATTAAATCTATCACTTTCTCCATCGCCGTATTAAACATCTCCGCGATAAGAACCAGGCTCGCGGCAATGGCTACGAGAATAATCTCTGTCTTAGTTAGATTAAGAAAAAATGATAAAACAACTATAAGGACCGCGCATAAAAAATGCAGCCTCATATTTCTCTGTGTCTTTACGGTATAAATAACGCCTTCTATGGCCGCGTTAAAACTATCAACTAAGGTTCTTTTTTGCATAGTCTTTCAGGAGGCCTTCCTGCCGTTTAGCCAACTTCAAAAAATCTTTTTGAGTATAATCTTTCCGGCCTAAAAGATGCAATAAGCCATGTATTATATAAAGCCTGATTTCACCTATAATACTTTTTTTTAAAGAAGCGGCTTGTCTTCTCGCGGTCTCTACGGAAATCACAACATCTCCCAGATACGGCGCCGCCAAAGCCCTGGGACGGCTGCTTTCCTGATAAAAAGATAAAACATCGGTCGCTTCATTTTTATTACGAAATTTCGCGTTAAATCTTTTTATCTCTTTATCACCGGTAAAAAGAATACTTACTTCCGTATTTTTACAACCTTCTTTTTTAAGAACAAACTTGCTGAGCCGGCATAATTCTTTCAAAGGCAAACGATAAAAATTTTGCTCATTTATTATATTTACCTTTAAGGCCATTATCGCTCTCTTCGTTCCTCTATTAGTCCGCTTCATTATCGGGATCGGGATACTCCACCCTGCTATGATAAATGCCGGCCAGCAGCCTTGAAAAACTCGTGGATATTTTATGCAAATCCTTTAGAGTTAAATCACACTCATCCAGTTGGCCGTCAATAAACTTATTATTGATTATCTTCTGTACGGTCTTTTTGATCTTTTTATGTGTCGGGCTGGCAATAGCGCGCGTAGCCGCTTCGACTGAATCAGCGAGAAGAACCAGGGCTACTTCCTTTGTCTGAGGCAGAGGCGCGTTATACCTGAAATCCTCCTCCTTTACCTCACCATCCTTCTTCTCGCGTTCTAAAGCCCGCTGATAAAAGTAAAAGGTAAGGCTTGTCCCGTGATGCTGCCGGATAAAGTCTAAAATGGTACTGCTCAGTTTGTACTTCCTGGCTAATTCAACTCCATCTTTTATATGACTGGTAATAATTAAACTGCTCATTTTGGGAGCAAGCTCAGCATGCTTATCATCAAATCCCATCTGATTTTCACTAAAGTACTCGGGTTTACTCAGTTTGCCAATATCGTGATAATAAGCGCCTACCCTGGCCAGTAATGAGTTGGCTCCTATGCTATCGGCCGCGCTTTCGGCTAAGTTGCCGACTATTAAACTATGGTGATAAGTCCCCGGCGCCTTAATAACCATCTCCTTCAATAAAGGGTGATTAAGATCCGAGAGTTCCAGGAGACTAATGTTAGTCGTAATCTTAAAAAGATACTCAAGCACCGGCAAAATACCCATTACGATAAAAGCGCAAACCAGACCGTTAATCAAACCCCAGAGGCTCTCATGCAATATAGTTTTACCGCCTAATCCATGCATGAGGTCTATGTTTATAATAGTCAAACAGCTTATTAATCCGACAAAGACACCGGCCTTTAAAACCTGAGCCCGCCTTCTAACGTTCTGCACCAGGTATATACCAATAAGACCGCTGCTCAAACTGTAAATAAAGGTACTCAACTGCTCACCGGTTATTATGCCTACAAAGATGCTTAAAAAAAGCGTCATAACAATAGCCAGCCTGCCATTAATCAGAATAGCTATCAAAATAGAAACACTTGCCAGAGGAATTAAATAAACCGATAGAGCCGAAAGTGATATTACTTTAGATGCCAGAACAATCAAAAAGGAAAGAAGTCCAATTAAAACCAGATATCTTGTATTGGAAAATACAGCAGGTTCATATAGCCTGAGATAAAGCAAAAAGAGCAAAAAAAGTATACTAACAAATATACTTATACTGTAATAATAATATATTTTTGAAATTTTATTATTTTCTTCGTTTTGAATCTCCTGAGCTTTTCGAAGGTAAAGTGTATGCTGTCCGGTAACAAGCTGGCTTTTAGCGACTATAATACTGTTCTTTTTAATTAAAGTCTGCTCGTAGGCCGGAACTACTTTATCTCTGGCTTCCTGCTTCCTTTTGCTGGTTAGTTCCTCATTAAAAACGAGATTGTCCGATAAAAGATACTTTATAATCTCTGAAGATATATTCCTCGCGTCCCGTCCGCCTAATCTGTCATTAATTAACCCCTGAGCCGCCTTCAAAGCGTCAGCTTCCGCGATAACCTCATCAATTCCGGCGCTCACCTCAATATTCGCGCTTCGGTCTATAATGCTTATTCCATGGTTCTTCCTTTCCAGCTCCTTCTTTTTTCCAGGCATAACTATCGGCTTAATCATTATTTCCCTAAGAACACCTTTAGTCACCTGCTCTATAGAATTTAACTCTTCCTCGGGGAGAGCCGTAAGATAGGAAACATAGGAACTTTTTAAATTAATGGAAGTTTTAGTTCTTAAGGATAACGCCTTACGCTTTTCATTAAGCTCATTATTTTTTTTAAGCAGGAATATTTCATCAAAATAAAGAGAGACCTCCAATAGGACCTGTTTTACTTTCTCATTGTCTATTTCGTAAACGTCCTCGACGCTCGCGGCGGCATCTTCTTTCTTTTGCCTTGTTGCCTTTTGATTAATACCGGCCGGCACGTAAAAATCACGGGGAGCCTTAATGGTTTTGGTAGCTATATCTCCCTCCCGCAAGCCGCCCTCATAAGGCCGCGGTCCGATGAGAATAATAAAAACGAAGGTGAGGCCAAAGACTGCTATTAAAAGAAAAGAGGTCGTCTTCCTCAATGCCGCGCGCGGATCTATAGACTTTAGAGCTTTATGCCTTTTCATCCTGTCCCTTCTCAAATTTTTCATAAGCCGAGATGATCTCCTGCACCAACTCGTGTCTGACAATATCTTTACCGTTTAGATAAATAAACTTTATGCCTTTTATGCCTTTTAACACTGCCTGGACATGAACAAGTCCTGACGGCTTGCCGCCGGGCAGGTCGCTTTGAGTAATATCGCCCGTAACAACCGTTTTGGAGTTAAATCCTAAGCGGGTTAAAAACATCTTCATCTGCTCGGCCGTGCAGTTTTGCGCCTCATCTAAAATAATAAAAGAGTCGTTTAATGTCCTGCCTCTCATATATGCCAGAGGAGCAACCTCAATGACTCCTTTATCCATATAACTCTTAACCCTGTCTACCTCCAGCATATCATATAAGGCATCATACAGCGGTCTTAAATAAGGGCTGACCTTTTCATAAAAATCACCCGGTAAAAATCCCAGGCTCTCCCCCGCCTCTACCGCCGGCCTGGCCAAAATAATCCTGCTTGACTCTCCTTTTATCAGGCTCTCCACCGCCATAGCCATAGCCAGATAAGTCTTGCCTGTTCCGGCGGGGCCTATGCTGAGTGTTATATCAAAGTTTCTAATGGCATCAATATACTCTTTCTGCCCGGCGGTTTTGGGAACTACAGGCTGCCTTTTATGGGAAACTTTTATTTTATCAAGATAAATTTCATCAATTTTTATCGGCTCATTGTTTTTTAGGTTTTTAACGGCATAGGCCAGTTCAGATTTTTTTATTACTCCCCCTTTTCTGATAACCAGAAGAACCTCCTTAAATAAATCTATGGCCTTTTTTATATTTTTGTCACTGCCGCGAACGGTAAGCTTTTCACCGCGCGATATAACGGAAACATTCAACTCCTCCTCAATAAGCCTGAGGTTTTCATCATGCTTACCAAAAAGCACGCGGGCTTCTTTGTTATCCTTTAACTCAATAACCTTCGCCGTCATATAATTCTCGGAAGGGTTTATCGGGGTATTTTCAGTTTCATACCGGGCTTGATTAGCCGCGGCTTTTTTATCTTGTCTTTATTGGCATCATAGATAATCCGCCACCTGGTAGAATT
>DAOVNW010000015.1 GCA_030630095.1 Candidatus Omnitrophota bacterium | reverse complement strand
AGGGGTTGAGTTTTGAGGAAAAGCAAAACATAAAGAACAACTGCCGCATCGGGTCCGAGCTCGCGGAAGACATTATTAATAAGGTGTCCCGTGTTCTTTCTGAAGTAAGCAATGAGGCGGGAATAAATTTATTTTTTAAGTTTAAAGAGGACGCATTAAAGTGCGTTGAGTTAATTAATCTTGGTTCAGGAAAGGTTCTTCTGGTGTTGGTTACTGAATCGGGGATAATAAGAAATTATCCCATCAGGTTTGATGAGCCGGTAGAAACCAATGAATTGCATAGAATTTCAAATTTTTTAAACACCCACTTACAAGGAGTGGCGCTGTCTGAGATTAAACAGAGGCTTTACGGCTGCTTAGAGAGGGATAACTTATCGCTTTTATATCTGGCGCGGGAAGCCTGCGGTATTTTCGATGCCCTTGAAGCGGACAACATATTTGAAAACGAGTGCCAGATTTGCCAGGAAGGCATAAACTATATACTTAAAAAACCTGAGTTTAACGATATTGACAAATTGAGAGCCATACTTAATGTTTTAGAGGATAAGCAGACGATAGAAAAAATTTTAAGAGGTAATCTGGGGCCTTACAAAAAGGTTATAGTAACCATCGGCAAAGAAAATAAACTTAAAAACCTGCATAACTGCAGTTTGGTTACCTCTAAGTATAAAATTGGCAATAGAGTAGTCGGGGTTTTGGGCCTTCTGGGCCCGACAAGGATGGCTTACTCCAGATTGCTGCCCTTAGTGGAGTATATGTCTGATATTTTATCTGAAGCGTTAAGCGGGCATGGTCTTGACGGGAGTTATGAGGAAGGATATGATGAAGCATAAACTTAAGAAGAAGCAGGAAGGTAAGTTGGAAGCTGAGAAAGAAAAAGTGGGAAAGGTAGAAAACGGCCGCATTGAAATTTCTAAAAAAGAGTACGAAGAACTTAAAGAAAAACTTAGGCAGGCTGATGAGCGTTTCGAAATACTGGCTGGAGCTAAGGCTGAATTTGAAAACGCGAAAAAGCGGGCTGAGAGAGAAAAGAGCGAGTTTGTTAAATTTGCAAATGATGGTTTGATTTCTAAACTCCTGCCTGTTTTAGACAACTTCAGACGGGCGGTTGAGGCAAGCTGCGAGAACCACAGCGTCGAAGATGTCCTTGCCGGTATAAAATTAATTGATAAGCAGTTTGAGGATGTTTTGAAAGACTTTGGTTTAACGCTTATTGACGCGCTTGGTAAAAAATTTGATCCGCACTGCCAGCAGGCTGTGGCGTATGAAGATACGGATAAGTATGAAGACGAAGTGGTAATGGAAGAACTTCAGAAGGGTTACTTATTAAACGGCAGGCTTTTGAGGCCGGCTATGGTGAAAGTAGCTAAAAAAATAGAAGCGCATCAGGAAAAGAAAGAAGAAAAAGGACAACAGAAAATGGAGGATTAGATCCTTCACCCCGAAATTTCGGGGTTCTGGATTAAATTTTCTTCGAAAATTTGAGGAGGTTTTATTATTATGGGAAAGGCGATTGGAATTGATTTAGGGACTACTAATTCTTGCGTGGCTGTGATGGAGGGTGGCGAGCCCAAGGTTATTGCTAATGTTGAGGGTATGAGGACTACGCCCAGTGTAGTCGGTTTTACCAAGGACGGTGAGAGGCTGGTTGGACAGCCGGCAAAACGGCAGGCGGTTACTAATCCTGAAAATACAGTATTTTCCATCAAGAGGTTTATGGGCAGGTCTCACAGTGAAGTTGGGGAAGAGGAGAAGATGGTGCCCTATAATATTGAAGGCGGCGCCAATGAAAGCATCATAGTTAAAGCGAGCGGGAAGTCTTATACTCCTCCGGAAGTATCGGCGATGATACTTCAGAAACTGAAAGAAACAGCGGAGAGTTATTTAGGAGAAAAGGTAACGCAGGCGGTTATTACTATTCCGGCGTACTTTAACAGTTCTCAGCGTCAGGCAACAGAGGACGCGGGTAAAATTGCCGGCCTTGAAGTTTTGCGTATAATTAATGAGCCGACCGCGGCCAGCCTTGCCTACGGCCTTCAGAAAAAGAAGAGTGAAAAAATTGCCATCTATGATTTAGGAGGCGGTACCTTTGATATTTCTATTTTAGAGGTGGGAGAAGGAGATAAGGACCAATGGGTAATTGAGGTTAAGGCTACCAATGGTGATACGCATTTAGGCGGTGATAACTTTGATCAAAAAATAGTTGACTGGATAGCGGATGAGTTTAAGGCTCAGCAGAGTATAGATTTAAGAAATGATAAAATGGCGCTTCAGAGATTAAAAGAAGCGGCCGAGAAGGCTAAGTGTGAACTGTCTTCAAACCTGAAAACAGAGATTAACCTACCTTTTATTACGGCTGATCAATCCGGCCCTAAGCATCTGGTGATGACTTTAACCAGAGCCAAGCTGGAGCAGTTAGTCGATGATTTAGTGCAAAGAACCGCGGCTCCCTGTAAGCAGGCTCTCAAGGATTCGGGTTTTGATGCCGGCGACATTAACGAAGTAATTTTAGTCGGCGGCCAGACAAGAATGCCCAAGGTTCAGGAGTTGGTAAAAGAGCTTTTTGGAAAAGAACCCCATAAAGGTGTCAATCCTGATGAAGTTGTGGCAATAGGGGCCGCTATTCAGGCGGGCATTCTTACGGGGGAAAGTAAGGCCAAGGATGTTTTGCTTTTGGATGTAACGCCGCTTTCTCTGGGCATTGAGACTTTAGGGGGCGTATTTACTAAACTAATTGAGAAAAATACCACCATTCCGACTAAGAAGAGCCAGATTTTCTCAACCGCCGCCGATAATCAACCCTCGGTAACTATCAGGGTCTTGCAGGGTGAGCGCGGCATGGCAAGCGGCAATATAGAACTTGGAAGGTTTGACCTGGTGGGTATTCCTCCGGCACCGCGCGGTATGCCCCAGATAGAGGTTGCCTTTGACATTGATACTAACGGTATTGTTTCTGTCAACGCTAAGGATTTAGGCACGGGTAAGGAACAGTCGGTGAGGATTACCGCTCCCAAGAAACTATCCGAGGAAGAAATTGAAAGGATGGTAAAGGAGGCAGAGGCTCATGCCGAGGAAGATAAAAAGAGAAAAGAAGAGGTTGAAATAAAAAATCAGGCCGATACCCTCGTTTACGCGACCGAGAAGTCGCTTAAGGATTACGGGGATAAAATAGACGCCAAAGAGAAGGAAAATATCCAGAAGAAGCTTGATGACTTTAAGAAACTGCTTGAGACGGAAAAGGACGCTGAAAAGATCAAGGCGGCGATGGAAGATTTAAGCAAGGCGTCTCATAAGCTGGCTGAAGAGATATATAAAGATGCCCAGGCAAAGCAGCAGCAGGCACAACAGCAGGCGCAGCAGCAGAAGCCGGAGGGCCCCAGAAGTGAGAAGTCCGCCGAAGGCGGATCCGCCTCTGGCGGAAAAAAAGATGAAGATATAGTTGACGCTGACTATAAAGTAGAAGACGAAAAAAATAGCGTATAGCGAATAGCGTGTAGCGCATAGTTAAAAAAATAGCGGATAGCGTTTAGTTAGAATTTTTGCTTTCCTATACGCTACATGCTAAACGCTATACGCTACACGCTAATAAATATACGCTAATCGCTAAAAAGGAAGCGGGCAGCATGCTGTATAGAATGATAAATCCTATACGCTACACGCTATTCGCTATACGCTAATTATGAAACAAGACTATTACGAAATATTAGGTGTTTCAAAAGGTACTTCGCAGGATGAAATAAAAAAGGCCTATCGCAGGTTGGCCCTCAAACATCATCCTGACAGGAACGCGACTAATAAAAAAGAAGCTGAAGATAAGTTTAAGGAAATATCCGAGGCCTATGAGGTTTTGAGCGATTCTCAAAAAAGGGCCAGATATGATCAGTTTGGGCATGAAGGGGTAAGGAGTGAGTTTGGCGGCGGCGGCTTTAACTGGCAAAACTTTACTCACTTTGAAGATTTAGAGGATATTTTAGGCGGCTTTGGGGGGTTGGGTGACATCTTCGAGAGCTTTGGCATAAATACGGGTTTTTCTTCTTCAAGGGGTTCGCAAAGAGGCGGGCCGCAGACAGGTTCGAGTATTCGTTACGAACTGAGTATTACTTTAGAGGAGGTAGCCGGTGGGGCGGATAAGAGCCTGTTCATTAAGAGAGAGGAAAGCTGCGACGTTTGCCGGGGTACCGGAGCGAAACCGGGCACAAAGAAAGAAACCTGTCCCGGCTGTAACGGCAGCGGCCAGATAAGATTCAGCCAGGGTTTTTTTAGTATTTCAAAAACTTGTGAAAACTGCCGCGGCAGCGGGGAGATAATTAAAGAACCCTGTGAGGCCTGCCGGGGGAAAGGGCGCGTTCTAAAGAAGAAAAATATTGAGGTGCACGTTCCTAAGGGCGTTGAAGACGGAACTACCTTAAGGATGAGTGGAGAAGGCAGCGCGGGACTAAAAGGCGGAAGGCGGGGAGACTTATATCTTTCGATAAGGGTTAATCCGCACGAGATATTTATCCGCCGGCAGAACGACATTGTTGTGGAAATTCCGGTTAGTTTTACGCAGGCGGCCCTGGGCGCTGAAATTACGGTGCCTACCCTGTGGGGTAAGGTAAAGATGAAAGTGCCGGAAGGTACGCAGTATGGTAAAGTTTTTAGGCTTAAAGGCAAAGGGCTGCCCGGCTTAAGGACTTACGGTAAGGGGGATGAACTTGTAAGAGTTATTGTTGAGGTGCCGGTTAAGCTGAATGAGGGGCAAAGGGATGTCCTGAAGAAATTTTCCGAGATGAGGGGAGAGAAACTCGGGCCCTTAGGCAAATCTTTTATGAAACGGTTTAAAAAAGTATTTGGAGTTTAGAAATGCCTACTTATGAATATGAATGCCAAAAGTGCGAAGACAAATTTGAAATCTTTCAAAGTATGAGCGCCGAAGCTTTAAAGAGATGTAAAAAATGCGGCGGCAGGCTCAAAAGACTCATCGGAACCGGTGCCGGTATTATATTTAAAGGATCCGGATTTTACGCGACCGATTATAGAAGTTCTGATTATAAAAGCAAAGAAAAGGCGGAGAAGGCTTCATCCTGTACTCCCTCAAAAAGCAGTTGTTCTTCCTGCCCCCTGAAAAAAGATAAGAAAAATGTCAACAAAGGTTAAGCTCTTCTTTAAATACTGGATATGGCCATTGCTTTACATTGGCGTTATCTTAGGTTTTTCCTCATTGACAGCCTCAGCTCTTCCAAAAATACAAATCGTCCACTTCGATAAATTTCTGCATTTTATTGAGTACGGCATTTTAGGATATCTTTTGACACGGGCTTTTTACGGTACCTCTAAAATAGAATATAAATATATAATCTGGTTTATTTTAGCAGCTGCTTTTGTAACCGCGGCAGCTGATGAAATATTCCAGTCTTTTATCCCCGGCCGGGATTCAAGCGTCTTTGATCTCATTTTTGATATGGTTGGAGTATTGTGCGGATTAATAATTTATAGAAAGGTCAGCCATGGTAGAGATAAAATCCTTTAAAGCGGTTATTTATAATAAGGATAAAGTAAAAAGCCTAAATCAGGTTACAGCTCCGCCTTATGATGTTATTTCTTTAAAAGAAAGGAACGCGCTTTATAAAAAAAGCCCCTACAATGTAGTTCGGTTAATTTTAGGCAAAATTTATAAAAGCGATGTTAAAAGCAAAAATAGATATACCCGGGCGGCGGCTTTCATAAAATCATGGATAAAAAAGGACATTCTTCAGAGGGACGCTGATGAAGCTATTTATGTTTATTTGCAGAATTTTTATGACCCGCGGACTAAAAAACGAGTAAAACGCCTTGGCTTTATTGCCCTATTTGAGCTACAGGACTTTAAGAAAAAAAATATTTATCCTCACGAATGGACGCTATCTAAGCCTAAAGTTGACCGCTTTGAACTTATTAAGGCCGCGTCTTGTAATTACAGCCCGGTTTTTTCTCTTTACAGCGATAAAGAAAAGAAGGTTGATAAGTTTCTTAAAAAAGCTCTCAAGAGTAAACCATTGATAAAAACTATAGATGCCGACAAGACCATTCATGCCGTATATGCCTTAAAGGACGACGCGGATGTTCAGGACGTCATTAAGCTGATGAATAAGAAAAAACTCTTTATTGCCGATGGGCATCACCGCTATGAAACCGCCCTAAATTATAAAAAATATGTCAAGAAGTTAGGTAAAAAAGCTGCCGGTATTAACTCTTCATCTACCTTGATGTATTTCACTAATCTTGAAGACACGGGCTTGAGGATATATCCTATTCAAAGGGCATTAAGGAATATATCCCTCAAGAGATTAGAAAATCTTACTAAAAATCTGGAAAGATACTTTGAAATTAAAACTGTCAAAGATAAAGACCGGATGCTAAAGGAAGTTTTAGCCTCCAAATCTTCAGATTATGTCTTTGGAATGTATTTAAAGAGGAAATTCTATATTTTACGCCTGCTTGATAAAAAAACAGCCGCGTTGGCGTCAAAGAGAAAGAAACCTACATGCGTAGACCGCCTTAATGTCAGCCTTTTGCACAATTTAATTATAAAAGATATGCTGAAAGCTGATTTTGAAGAGGATGCGGCTTATTTGAAAAAGCCGGAGGCTATTATTGAAGAGGTAAATAAGAAGAAAGATAGAGTTGGTTTTTTTGTTACCGCCATTACGGCTAATGATATTACAGAGGCGGCCTTAAATGGTGAAAGAATGCCCAGAAAGACAACCTATTTTTATCCTAAATTATACAGCGGCTTGGTAATAAATAAAATGAGCCGTCCCTGATATTAGTTGAATTCTATGGAACTTTGGAACTCATAGAAATTTTTATAATAGCTATTGAAAATTAGTACAGGATGTGCTATAATACAAGTGGTAAGAGGCGAGAGAAAGGCAGTGTTTTTAAACACGCCCGAGCCCGAAAGTATTTCAGGTTCTAAAGTGCAAGATTAGGGGCTTTCCCCCATAAAAGACAGCACTACCTGAGATAAGAACCCAAAGAGTAGTAAGGTTTGGGATTCGGACCCGGACGTGTTTTTGTGCCTAAAACCAGTCTAATAAAAATGCCCGAACTCCCTGAAGTAGAAAATATTTGCAGGTTTCTTAAAAAGAAAATTCTCAAGAAACAGATATTGTCCGTTTCAGTTCGATTAGATAAAATAGTAAAGAACAACAGTTATTCGTTTATTAAATACTTAAAAGGTAAAAGTGTCAGCGATGTTTTCAGAAGAGGAAAGTTTATTATAATCGGCCTCTCTAATAAGTATTATCTGATTACTCACCTTAAAATATCAGGCCAACTCCTATATCTATCCAAAAAAGAACAGGCAGCCAAACACACCCATATAATTATCAATTTTAAAAATACAGAATACCAACTGCGATTTAAGGATGTAAGGCAGTTTGGATATATGCATATAGTAAAGAGTAACGAGTTAGAGGGATTCTTAGCTTCAAAAATTGGCCCTGATTTTCCTGATTTGCCCTATAAAGAGTTTAAAGCGATTGTTGGTTCAAGAAAAAGGATAATAAAGAGCTTGCTTCTTGATCAAAAGCTTTTTTCAGGCATTGGAAACATATATGCCAATGAAGCGCTTTTTAAAGCCGGCGTTCATCCGGCGGCCCTATCATCCAGCTTAACCCAAGAACAAATAAAGAAACTTTACTCAGCCATTAACTCTATTTTAAGTGAAGCTATCCGTATGGGCGGTTCATCGGTGGATGATTATATACTGCCGGACACCAGCTTAGGCAGTTTTCAGAATAAGCATAAGGTGTATCAGAAAGAGGGCGGGAAGTGCCCGCGGTGTTCCGGTATTATAGAACGTGTTAAGCAAAACGGCAGAAGCAGCTGGTTTTGCTCCCACTGCCAAAAATAGGGACAAACGCCTGTTTTATAAGCGGAGAAAGATACGGTGGTCAAGCTATTTTAAGAGCTTGACTTTTTTTCGGCCGTGGGTTAAAATTTAGAAGAACCGGACGCTTAAAAAATGGCTTTTGGCTGTTAGAACTAAGGAGAAGTTTATGAAGAGGGATATACAACCAGTAGACTTAAGTAAGATTAAAACAATATCCATTAAAAATAGACAGCACAAAGCTAAAATTAAAGACTTTATGGATCCAGAAAAACTATCCGGGGATTTTATGACCTTCTTCAAGGGGTTGCCGGATATCCTTAAGGCTAAAGATATAAAAGAAGTAGTTGACGCGGTCATAAAAGCCAAAAAGAACAATAAGCCCATTGTTTTAGCTTGCGGGGACGCGGTAATTAAAGTGGGTTTGTCGACCATACTAATTAAGCTGATGAAAGAAGGTTTCATTTCAGCCATAGCTATGCAGGGAGCGGGAGCTATTCATGATGCTGAAATTGCCCTCATAGGCGAGACCTCGGAAGATGTAGCCGTTTCTATTAAGGACGGTAGTTTTGGTATGGCTGAAGAAACGGGTAATTTTTTAAATGAGGCAATAATTGCCGGAGCTAAAGAAAATTTGGGTATGGGGGAAGCCATTGGCAAAAAGATAATTGAGGAAAACCTGCCGTTTAAAAAATACAGTATTTTAGCTAATGCTTATGAGCTTGATATTCCTGTAACTATTCACGTGGCCATAGGAACAGACACCATTCATATGCATCCCAAGGTGAGCGGGGAGGCCATTGGCAAAACTTCTCATTTTGATTTCAGGAAATTTGTCTCAGTGATCAGAGAGATATCCGGCGGAGGGGTAATAATTAATATTGCTTCCGCGGTTATTTTACCCGAAGTTTTCTTAAAAGCTCTCTCGGTTACCCGTAATATCTACGGGGTAGAAGATTTCACTGCCTGTAACTTTGATATGATTATGCATTACAGGCCGACTGAGAACGTGGTTAAGAGGCCTACTCAGTCAGGCGGCAAGGGATATAATATTATAGGGCATTTAGAGATTATGATACCTCTTTTTGCCAAAGCCCTCTTAGAGACGGCTAAGAAATGAGAATTGTAATTACCGGAGCCGGTTCATTTGTTGCTTATCATTTGGCAGAGAAACTGTTAAAAGACGGCCACGACGTATTAGGTATAGACAGAGAGCAGAGCCGCAACGTTGAGGAGCTTCAGTCTGATAAAAAGTTTACCTTTGAGGAAGCGGATATTGCCGAAGGCGGCAGTTTGTCCGGGCTATGCCGCGGAGTGGATGTAATATATCATCTGGCGGCCGTATCTTCAGAAAGGCTATGCCGTGAAGAGCCGGTGACTTCGCTCAAGATTAATCTTTTGGGCACGCTCCGGATGTTAGAAGCCGCTAAAGACAACAAATCCCTTTTTGTCTTTTCTTCAAGCGCTTCCGTCTATCCCGCTTCTGACAATCCCAAAAGAGAAGAAGAGGCGGGCTTTACCGATGGATTTTACGGGACATCCAAACTGCTGGCTGAGAAGTACTGCCGTCTGTATCAAAAAAACTTTAACATGGATTACGTCATTTTGAGATTTTGCAGGATATACGGTCCGAGAATGAAACGCAACCCTGTTTATGATATGTCAAAGGGTTTAGCCTCCGGCCAACCGGTAAAATTATACGAAAGCCTCTCTTCAAAATATGACTTTATTTACGTTTTAGACGTTGTTAAAGCTTTTTGCCTGGCAATGAAGAAGGAGTGGAAAAATAAAACGGTAAACATCAGTAGTCAAACCCTGACCACTTTATCCGAGGTTTATGAGATTATGGCCGGTTTAAGCAATGGCCGGCAGGAAGTAGAAGTAGTTAATGATAAAAAATCAATAGATGTGGTGAGTAACCGGCGCGCGCTTGCCCTTGGCTGGAAGCCGGAGTATTCAATTGAAGAGGGGCTTGCCCAAACCCTCAGCTATTTTAAAGAAGCTGAAATCGCGCCGTAAGTCCAGGGGGTTCTTGTTCATTAGCGCGCGCGATATACCGGGGAGATATAATGAAAAGGATAAATTTATTTATCTGTGCTGCTGTAATTACCGCCGCCCTTAGCAGTGGCTGTGTGGAGAGAAAGTTGATGATTAAGTCAGACCCACCGGGTGCCGCGGTTTATTTTAACCAGGCCTATATGGGAGAGACACCTATTGATTTTGATTTTAAGTGGTACTGGTCGCACAGGGTAGAGCTGAAAAAAGATGGTTATGAAAAGATAAGTAATCTTGAGGTCATTAAGGCGCCGCCCCATATGTGGATACCCTTTGATCTGATAATGGAATTGCTGCCATTTAAAGTTAAAGATAACCGCGAACTGACCTATACCCTCAAACCTCTAACAGAGGATTCGGGTGCTGAAGACGAAACAGTAATAGAAAAAATTGACCTGAATGATTAGATGCCAATAAAAGAGAAAATGGAAAAGTTCAAACGCCTTACAGGTTTTATTATCTTTTCATTTATAAGCGTAGTTGTTTCTGTAGAGGCAGGCGTGGAGTATAAAAAAGGGATAAACTGCGGAGGCCCCGCCTATACGGCCTCTGACGGTAAGAAGTTCAGCGCTGACGTTAAATACAGGGAAAGCCTGAAGTACGGCTATATGGATGGAAATGATGCCGCTTCGAGCTCTCATATTGGCGGTACTAAGGATAAATTTCTCTTTAAGAGCGAGAGGTGGGGCTTTAGCGAGTATAGATTTGATTTGCCAAAGGGGGTTTATCTGGTTTCGCTTTATCTGGCTGAAACCCATTTTAAAAATCGGGGGGAGAGGGTATTCAACGTAGACCTTGAGGGCAGGACGGTTGTTAATGGCCTGGATATGATTGCCGCTTACGGAAAAAACGAGGCGGAGGTTTTAAAATTTGCCGTCAGGGTTAACGACGGCCGGTTAAACATAAAAGCCGCAGCCGACATTGACAGTCCTAAGCTTTGTGCTATATACGTTGAAAACATACTCCATGACACGGATGCCCCTCTAAGGACTTATATTACCAAAGTAGTCAATAAAGACTCCGCGGTTGGCCTGTTATGGAAACCCAATAAAGAGTTTGACGTTGAGGGCTATGAGGTCTTTAGAGTTGAGGTTGAGGATTCATACATCAAGACTCCTTTTATAAAGATAAGCGAAGGTTTGATTGAGGGGACAGCTTATCTTGACAGAAAGGCTGAAAACGGCAAGCGGTATTTTTATGCCGTTAAGTCGGTGGATGTATTCGGAAATAAAAGTAAGATGTCTGAGCCGGCAGGGGGCATTGCCGTAAAAAGTAGTCCGGAAGATTTGATTCTAAGAATAAACTGCGGCGCGGGTGAGTTTATTGACGAAAAAGGCAGAGTGTATAAGGCTGATGAGGAATATAATATTGTTGCCGGCTTTGGTTATGACGGAGGCAGGCCGGTTGATTCGCGAGAGGGAGTAAAAATTGCTTCCGGGTATCAGTTTAGCTTAAGAGAGGGCTTTAAGGAGTACCTGTATGACGTGCCTGATGGTATCTACAAGGTAGCCCTTGAATTTATTGAGCCCTGGAATAAGAGGGCCGGCCGGAGACAGTTTAGCCTGTTTATTGAGGAGAAAAGAGTGGTTCGCGACCTGGATATCTTTTTTGAGGCTGAGCGGTATAATATTTTGAGGCTGGAGTTTATTACCAGAGTAAACGATGGACAGCTTAATATCAGGGCGGTAAGAAGAATGGGCGAGCCGGTTATATCCTTT
>DAOVNW010000078.1 GCA_030630095.1 Candidatus Omnitrophota bacterium | reverse complement strand
TCCCGTGCCATAAATTATACCCTCTTTAAAATTTCAAACCGGCTTTACGCGCGGCTTCCGCGAACACCTTAACTCTCCCATGATACATATAGCCGCCTCTGTCAAAAACACACTCTTTTATGTTAGCCTTGAGAGCCTTTTCGGCGAACATCTTACCTAATGTTTCGGCGGCTTCTTTATTGCCTCCGTATTTGTTTTCCTCTTTAAAGCCTTCAGCTAAAGTAGACATGCTTAACAGCGCCCTTCCGCTTGTATCATTAATTAGCTGCGCGTAAAAATGCGCGAGGCTCCTGTAAACATTCAGCCTTGGTTTCTGGGCTGTGCCAAACAACTGCTTTCTTACCCTTCGATGCCTTTTCTTTCTCTTGTCCATCATTTTTTTCTTTATCATTTTATAGCAATAACCTTTTTTTAGCGTTTAGACAACCGTTTTACCGGCCTTCCTTCTGACATATTCCCCTTTATACCTGATACCTTTTCCTTTATAAGGCTCTGGTTTATAATAATGTCTTATCTCGGCCGCCACCTCTCCTACCAATTGTTTATCTATGCCCGTTACAATAATCTCGGTCGGCTTAGGAGTTTCTATGCTGATCCCACGCGATATTTCATAATTTATTGGATGAGAAAAGCCGAGCTGGAGATTTAATTTCTTACCCTGCACCTGAGATCTTAGGCCCACCCCTTGTATTTCAAGCTCCTTCGTGTAGCCGGAGGTTACACCGATTATCATGTTTTGTATCAGACTCCTTGTCAGGCCATGCAGTGATTTATCAAGCTTCAGATTTGAAGGTCTCTTAACCACAACTTCTTTATCAATTACTTCAACCTTCATTCGATGATGCGCCGTCAGCTCCAGCTTACCTTTAGGCCCTTCAACGGAAACTACGTTTTTATCAATGGACACTTTTACTTTATCTAAAATTGAAACAGGTTTTTTCCCGACTCTCGACATTAATCTTCCCCTTTAACTTACCATATCTGGCAGATGATTTCTCCGCCAACACCTTTTGCTTTTGCTTCTTTGTCAGTTAATATGCCGCGGGAGGTAGTCAAAATCGTTACCCCAAGGCCTCCCAGGGCGATAGGTATCTCTTTCTTGCCTTTATAAATTCTCAAACCCGGCTTGGAAATCCTTTTTATATGAGATATCGCGGACTCGTTACTCTTAGTATATTTCAGATAAACCCTTATAGAGCCCTGCCGGTCATCTTCCAATACTCTAAAATCTTTTATGAAATTTTCTTCCTTAAAAATTCTTATTATCTCTTTAAGCGCTGAAGAAGCGGGAATATTTACTGTCTCTTTTCCTCTTAAAGAGGCATTTCTTATCATAGTTAACGCGTTGGCAACTAAATCAGTTATCATATAAATCTCCTAATAAAATTTAACCTGCCGCTAAGCCGTTTTACCAGCTTGCTTTAGTTACACCCGGTATTTCCCCGCAGGAGGCTAATTCTCTAAAACATATTCGGCAAATTTTAAATTTACGAATGTAGCCTTTTGAACGTCCGCAGCGTAAACATCTGTAGTATTTGCGGGTGGAGTACTTAGGTTCCCTTTTTGCCTTTTCAACTAATGATTTCCTAGCCATTGATTTTCCTTTAAACAATTACTTACTTTTTATACGGCATTCCAAACAACTTTAACAACTCATGAGATTCTTCTCTGCTTTGAGAAGATATATCAAAGGTAATATTCATACCGATGGTCCTGTCTATCCTGTCATAATCAATCTCGGGAAACATAGACTGTTCTTTTATGCCCACGGTAAAGTTGTGACTGCTGTCAAATGATTTAGGGTTTATACCTCTAAAGTCTTTGATTCTGGGTATAGCTACATTAATAAACCTGTCTAAAAAGTCGTACATACGGCTTCCCCTTAAAGTAACCTTGCACCCGACGGCATCACCAGCCCTTATCTTAAAATTAGAGATTGCCTTTTTTGCCCGGGTGATAACGGGTTTTTGGCCGGCAATCTGGGCCAGCTCTTCCATTGCTTTTTCAATTATTTTAAATTCTTTAGACCCTTCTCCTAACCCGGAATTAATAACAATCTTTTTAATTTTAGGAGTTTGAAATCTATTTTTATACCCGAACTTTTTCATCATTTCGGGAATAATATCTCTACTGTACTTTTCCAATAATCTTGACTTTTTCATCACA
This sequence comes from Candidatus Omnitrophota bacterium, assembly GCA_030630095.1. GTDB lineage: Bacteria > Omnitrophota > Gorgyraeia > JAGLLT01 > JAGLLT01 > JAGLLT01. Next base: position 3,200 of record DAOVNW010000078.1, on the reverse strand, counting down.
ATCCTTACAGTTCCTGATTACATTTTTTACAAACTCTGTTAACACTGTTTTTTTTCCTGACAAAACCGGTTCTAACGGCTTTCTTGCACTTGGCGCAATAAAGCATAACATTTGATATATTAACCGGAGACTCTCTTTTGATAATACCTCCCTGATCTTCCTGGCGTCTTTTTCGAGCGTGCTTCGTTATTATATTCAGGCCTTCCAGTATAACCTTACCGCCCACGGGGAGGACTTTAAGCACCCTGGCCTTTTTCCCCCTTTCCTTACCCCGCTTAACAACCACTGTATCATTCTTTTTTATACGCAGCACTTTATATAACCTCCGGAGCTAAAGATACAATTTTCATAAAGTTTTTTTCTCTTAATTCCCGCGCCACCGGCCCGAATATTCTTGTTCCCCTGGGATTCTTCTGGCCATCTATTAAAACGACAGCGTTATTGTCAAATTTTAAATAAGACCCGTCTTTACGCCTGATGGGAGAGTGAGTCCTGACCACTACGGCCTTAGCCACTTCCCCTTTCTTAACCTCAGATTCCGGCATAACTTCTTTAATGTTTACGGTAACAATATCTCCTATTTCAGCATACTTTTTAGCCGCGCGGCCGACCACCTTAATACAGCTGGCCTTCCTGGCGCCGGAATTGTCGGCTATTTCGAGAATTGTCCTTAACTGAATCATTTAATTATCTCCGCTAATCTCCATCTCTTTTCTTTTGAAAGAGGCCTGGTCTCAACAATCCTTACCTGATCATTAAGCTTCGCTTTATTTTCCGGATCGTGCGTTTTAAATTTAGAATACCGCTTGATAACCTTGCCGTAAACCGGATGCTTACCAACCCTTTTAACTCTTACGATAATGGTCTTATCTGATTTGTCACTGATAACCACGCCAATCAACTGCTTGCGCGCGCCTCTATCCTGATTATCTCTGGGCATGCTCCATCTCCCTTAAAATCGTTAAAACTCGTGCAATATTTCTCCTATTGATCCTTATTTTGTCCGGCTTCTCAACTCTGCCGCTTTTTACGTCATAACGTAATTTATGCAGCTCCTGCCTATAATCCTGGAGCTTTTGATTTAGCTCATCCTTGGTTAAATCTCTCAAGCTCTTTGCTTTTTCGGGTTTCATGCCAAACCTTGCCTTGTTATAAATTTAGTCTTCACCGGCAGCTTATGTGATGCCAGCCTTAACGCGTCTCTGGCTAAATCTCTGGGAATACCATCCATTTCAAACAGAACTCTTCCCCGCTTGACTACGGCCACCCAGGATTCCGGAGCTCCTTTTCCCTTGCCCATTCTGGTCTCAGCCGGCTTTTTGGTTACCGGCTTGTCCGGAAAAATTCTAATCCAAACTTTTCCTCCGCGCCTTACATGCCTTGTTAAAGCAACACGAGCAGCTTCTATCTGTCTATTGGTAATCCACCCGCTCTCCAATGCCTGCAAACCAAATTCACCAAAATTAACCTTTGAACCGGTCTGCGCCATGCCGCGGCATTTTCCTCTGTGCGTCTTTCTGAACTTAACTCTCTTCGGCATTAAAGGCATTTTTACTTCTCCCTCTTATTATTTCCTTCAGCGGTACCTTTTTCAGGAATTATTTCACCCTTATAAACCCAAACTTTTATACCGATAGCCCCGTAGGTTGTTCTGGCTTCCGTAAAGCCGTAATGTATATCGGCTCTCAATGTATGCAGCGGAACCTTTCCATCTTTATAGGTTTCCGTGCGGGACATCTCAGCTCCCCCCAATCTCCCGGAACAAGTTATTCTGATACCTCCGACACCGGAGCTCATAGCATCATAAACCGCTTTTTTCATCGCCCTTCTAAATGATACTCTCTTAACTATCTGAAAAGCGATATTTTCCGCGACCAGCTGAGCATCGGTCCTTGGCATCTTTACCTCTTTAATATCAACGTAGACATCCTTGCCGGTTACCTCCTGCAGTTCCTCTTTAAGCCGGTCGATCTCAGCCCCCCGCCTGCCAATAACAATCCCCGGCCGGGCCGCGAAAATTATTACCTTTATCTTATCCGAAGCTTTGTCAATCTCTATACTTGAGATACCTGCCTGATTGAAGTTTTTTTTAATGTAGCTGCGAATCTTTAAATCTTCGGCCAGCTTTTCCCCAAAGTCCTTCTTATTGGAAAACCAGCGCGACTTCCATGTTTTTATGTAGCCTAATCTAAAACTATAAGGATGTACTTTTTGCCCCACTTACTCACTTCTCCTTTCAACCCTTTTCGCCGTCTTCTTTTCAGTAGTTACCTTTTTCGGCTTATTAGAAGGAACAGCTTTTTTTACTCTGTCAAGCTCTATTTCAATATGAGACGTTCTTTTGAGTATTACCGCTGCCCGTCCAAAAGCCTGAGCCCTAAAACGCTTTAGGGGAGTTGCCTGATCCGCTGTGATTTTACTTATATAAAGATTGTTTACGTCCGCCTCAACCGGCTTGGCATTGCTTATAGCGGACTTTAATAACTTTGCTACTATTTTAGAAGATCCTTTGTTCAAATTATCCACAATATCCACGGCGTCTTGGGCTTTCCGGCCCCTGATTAAATTGACGACGTCTCTGGCTTTTTTTTCGGATACTCTGGCAAATTTAATTTTCGCTTTGGCTATCATATTAATCCCTATTTGCGAGCAGCTGTACGCTCAGTGTGAGAACCATGCTTTCTAAACGTCCTTGTGGGAGAAAACTCCCCCAATCTATGTCCCACCATTTTTTCAGAAATAAATACTGGAATAAACTTTTTACCGTTATGAACGGTAAAGGTATAGCCTACGAATTCCGGTAAAATCATAGAACTTCTTGACCAAGTCTTAATAGGCTGTTTCTGACCGCTTTTTTTCATCTTCTCAACTTTTTTTAACAGTTTGGGGTATACGTATGGGCCTTTTTTAGTTGACCTTGACATCCTTACTTCCTCCGTTTATGCTTTGACGGCCGCTTTTTAATAATATACTTATTAGAATATTTTTTCTTTTTTCTGGTTATCAAACCCTTGGTAGCCTTGCCCCATGGGGTTGTTGGATGCCTGCCTCCGGAAGATTTACCCTCACCGCCGCCCATCGGGTGATCGTGGGGGTTCATGGCTACGCCCCTGACAGAAGAACGCTTGCCCATCCAGCGGGAGCGCCCTGCCTTGCCTATGGACTTTCTCTCGTGCCCAATATTTCCAACCTGGCCAATA
>DAOVNW010000119.1 GCA_030630095.1 Candidatus Omnitrophota bacterium | reverse complement strand
GAAAAAGAACTTTTAGAGAAGTTTAATAAGTCTGTTTCAGAACTGGAGTTGTCTGTCAGAAGCGCTAACTGTTTGCGGGAGGCAAAGATTCAGAGTATCGGGGATATGGTTAAAAAAACCGAAAATGATATGCTGAAGTATCGTAATTTCGGAAAGAAATCACTAACCGAAATCAAAGAGATGCTCCAGCAGATGGGTTTGCATTTTGGCATGAAGATAGAACGAGTTGACAAAAAAGATAAAAAGGATTAAGGTAATTTACTATGAGGCACGGAAATGACAGAAGAAAATTAGGAAGAACATCATCTCACCGCAAGGCTTTTTTAAAAAATATGATGAGAAATTTGATGATTCATGAAAGCATCAGGACAACTTTGCCCAAAGCGAAAGAAGCCCAGAGAGCGGCGGAGAAACTAATTACCTTAGCCAGAAAAGATACCCTTAAAAATAAAAGGGCGGTATATGATATCGTCCAGGACCACGCGTTAACCTCGAAAATCTTCAGTGAGGTCGGCCCCCGATTTAAAGAAAGGCCGGGGGGCTATACAGCTATTAAGCATCTTGGAGTAAGGCCGGGGGATGGGGCTCAGATGGCGATATTAAGCCTGGTAGAATTAAAGGTTAAGGTTGTTTCTAATGATAAAAAAGGTCTTGGTAAAGAAAGCCTCAAAGTAAAAGACAAAACTCCTCAAGAGGCTGATAAGAAGCATAAAGAGACCGAGCAGTCTGATAAGAAAAAAGAACCGGGATTCTTTAAAGGCTTAAGAAAGTATTTGGGTAAGGATAACCGGCCCGAAGGAAATTAAGTTGGCGGAAGGTGGAGTAAAACCGACCAAGAGGGTTTAGGCATTATGAAGTTTTCTTTAACAAAAAAACGAAATGAAACGTTTTTTGCCTATCTATTTCTGGCTCCCAATCTCATCGGTTTTTTAGTCTTTACCTTTTTTCCAGTTGCAGCGTCATTACTTTTGAGTTTTGTTAAGTATCGGACCATAACCTTAAGCTGGCCGCTTGATATAGAGTTTGTCGGGCTTACTCATTTTGTAAGACTGCTGGGTTTTCATAGAGAAACAGCCGGAATAGTCGCCAACGACCCTCTTTTTTGGAAGTTTCTCTGGAATACGGCTTATCTGATGTGCGGTATTCCTGCCGGTATGGCCGGTTCATTGATGCTGGCTATAATCTTAAACAGAAAACAAAAGGGAATTGTGTTTTTCAGGACACTTTTCTTCCTGCCTTCAATGTGCCTGACAGTCGCGGTAGCTTTATTATGGGTCTGGATATACAATTTTGATTACGGTATATTAAATACCTTCATCAGGGGGATCGGCGATCTTTTTAACTTTAATCTTGAGGGTGTTCGCTGGCTGAGCGCTGAGTGGATTAAGCTTTCTATGATTATTGCCTGCTTCTGGACATTTTTGGGCGGCCACAATATGATACTTTATCTGGCCGCCCTGCAGAATATACCCAAGGCGCTTTATGAGGCGGCAGACATTGACGGAGCCACCAATATGCAGAAGTTCTGGGCGGTAACCTGGCCTATGATATCACCTACCACCTTTTTTATCGCCATTATGAGTGTAATCGGCGGTTTTCAGGGCGGATTTATGTTTGCCTACATTTTTGCCAGAGGCGGACCGCATCAAGCCAGTACGACCCTGATGTACTATATTTTTAATAATTTCTTTGAATGGAAGAACTTTGGCTATGCCTGCTGCATTGCCTGGTTTATGTTTGTCCTTATATTCGCGGTGACTATGTTTAACTGGCGTTTTGGCGGTAAGTTGGTCCATTATACTTGATGATGTTAAAAGCGAGAAAAAGATGACTCCAGAGATAAAAAAGAGTCGTAAAAAAAGTAAGTTTAGACAGGATTTGATTTTCTATATCCTTCTTTCGGTAGTAGCCGCGTTTATGGCTGTGCCTTTTATCTGGATGATATCCACCTCGCTTAAGCATCCCGATGCTGTCTTCATCTATCCTCCTAAGTGGATACCTGACTATAACTATATCATTGAAGACGGTCAAAGAATAGCTGTAAGCGTAATTAAAGAGAAATATGCGATTGAATATTTAGAGGGCAGGCTCAAGGGGCAAAAGGGTGAATCCTTCAAAAATATTATGGAGATAAATTCGAAGCATTGGTGGCAGCCGTGGAAGAAAAGATACGGTGTTAATACTTCAGAGAAAAAAAACATTTACCAGTGGGATGAGATTAAGCTCTTAGAGGGCGAGGCTGTAATTGAAATTATTAAGGAGGTGGATGGGGTTTATTCGGCTGAAAAAAGAACCTTATCCATTAAGGATGTTTATACAGGGGTAAAGCCGGTTTGGTCCAACTATAGAACAGTTATTGAAAAGATACCCTTTGCCAGATTCTACTGGAATAGCGTACTTGTCGCTTTCTGTGTAACTATGGGGCAGGTTTTCACCAGCGCTATGGCAGGCTATGCTTTCTCCAGGCTGAGCTTTCCCGGCAGGGATAAGCTCTTCTTTGGCTATTTGGCAACAATGATGATTCCTTACGCGGTTATTCTCGTTCCTATCTTTATCCTGATGACATGGCTGAACTGGATAGATTCTTATAAAGCGTTGATAGTACCGGCTATGTTTAGCGCCTACGGCACCTTTATGCTGAGGCAGTTTTTTATGACCATCCCTGTGGATCTGGAAGATGCCGCTAAAATAGACGGCTGTAACTACATCAGGATATTTTGGAATATAATTCTTCCTTTGAGTAAGCCGGCTCTGGCTACTCTGACTGTCTTTACCTTTATGGGCTCATGGATGAGCTTTATGTGGCCATTAATTGTGACCAACAGGGTTGAGATGAAAACTCTTCCCGTCGGCTTGGCTTACTTTCAGGAGACAGGCTTTGGCACGCAGTACGAGCTTTTGATGGCCGGCGCCTTTATGGCCGTTATACCTTTAGTTATCATTTTTATCTTTACTCAGAGATTTTTCGTTGAAGGTATTAAAATGCAGGGCATCAAGGGTTAACCTTCCTCCAAATCATCTTACACTCCTTTCGCGGATAGACTGGTTAATTTTGCTTGAATTAGCTGTCCCCGTCTGATAGAATTAAAAGATATGAAAAATAAAAAAGGAAAATTTATAACTTTTGAGGGACCGGAGGGAAGCGGAAAAAGTACGCAAATCAGGCTTCTCGCCGAGTACCTGAGCTCCAGAGATTATAAAATTGAACTTTTAAGAGAGCCGGGCGGTACAGAAATAGGTGAAAAGGTAAGGGCGATATTGCTTGACGTAAAATTTGATAGGATGTCGCCCTTTTGCGAGCTCTATCTCTATTTGGCAGCCCGCGCCCAATTAATTGAAGAGAAAATCATACCTTTTTTAAATGAGGGCAAGGTTGTTTTTTGCGACAGGTTTATTGATGCTACAATAGCCTATCAGGTGTGCGGTTCGGGAGTAGCGCCTGATTTTGTAGACGGGTTTCAAAAGTTTGTGGCGGCAGGGCTTACTCCGCGTTTAACTATTCTACTGGACGTAGACGTGGAAACCGGGCTTAAAAGGGCTGTCTCCTCTCATCCACAAGACCGCCTGGAAAAAAAGGATGTTAGCTATCACCAAAGGGTAAGAAGGGGTTATTTGGAGCTGGCAAAAATGAACCCTGAAAGAATAAAGGTTGTATCCTCGCTGGCTTCTATAGAGGACGTTCAGAAAAGGATTCGGGAGCTTGTTGCCGATGTGTTTAAATGAATTTTTTGATAGAGAAAAAATACTTGGGCTTTTTAAGGGTTTGACAGATAATAGAAGGCTGCCGCCCGCCTGCCTCTTTACCGGAGATAGCGGGCGCGGAAAGCGGGAGGCGCTCATAGATATAGCCGCGTTAATAATTTGTGAGAGCGGCAGGGGGCCTGCCTGCGACTGTTCTAACTGCCGGAGAGTAAAAGGGGGGAGTCATCCGGACGCAGTCTGGTTTGAGCCCTGCGGCAGCCCGCCCTCCATCAAGATTGAGCAGATAAGGGAATTAAGGAGAAAGATAATTTTAAAGCCTTATGAGGCAAAGAAGAAGGTATTTATTATCTTTCAGGCGGAGAGGATGACCGAGGGGGCTCAAAACGCGCTATTAAAAACTTTGGAGGAGCCGCCCGAGGAGTCTAT
>DAOVNW010000151.1 GCA_030630095.1 Candidatus Omnitrophota bacterium | reverse complement strand
GGTGAAGACCTGAAAAAAATGGGTCTTAAACCCTCAGCTGAATTCAAAAAAATTATGGACGAACTTCTATATAAAAAACTGGATAAGGGCTTTAAGAGTAAGGGTGACGAGATGAATTTCTTAAAACGGAGGCTATTTAATGAACCAGCGGCTTAATAGAGTTGATCAACTACTTAAAGAGGAGATAAGCAAAATTATCCAGCAGGGACTGGATGACCCGGCTATTGGTTTTATAACCGTTACCAGAGTTAAAACTTGCGCCGATTTACGCATGGCCAAGGTATATATAACCGTAATAGGTGATGAAAAGAAAGATACCGCCCTAAAAGCTGTCAATAAGGCCTCTAATTACATTAAGCGCCGGTTATCTGAAAAAATAACACTTCGCTACCTGCCTGATCTAAAGTTTTATGAAGACGAATCCATTAATGAAAGTATACGCATAGAAAAACTTTTCAAACAAATAGAAGAAAAAAAGAAGGAAGAAGGGAAAAATGAACTTTAAAAAAGTTATCAAAATTCTTAATACGCGTAAATCTTTTCTAATAGCCTCGCATATAAATCCTGACTGTGACGCCCTGGGCTGCCAACTGGCTCTGGCGAGAGTCCTCAGGGCAAAAGGGAAAAAGGTGTACTTAATAGCTGACTCCGTCATTCCCCCCGCGTACAATTTTTTGCCCGATGTCGATAAGATCAAAACAAACATTTCGTCATTTAAAGGAAGTTTTGAGGCGGTTCTGATTCTGGATTGCCCCGGCATATTAAGAATAGGGAAGGTCTCGGATTTAATTAAAAACCACCTGATTGTAACCATTGACCACCATCCCGGCAAGTGCCACCCACCGGTAAACTTATGCCTAAAAGACCCAAAGTCCGCCTCCACGGCAGAGATTCTTTACCGGCTTTTTAAGGAAATGAAAGTAAAAATAGATAAAAAAACCGCCCTGCTTCTCTACGCGGGCATAGCCACCGATACAGGATTTTATAAGTACCCCAACACTACTCCGGAGGTTCATAAAATTTCGGCGGAGCTAATTGAGCTTGGTGTAAGGCCGTGGCAAGTCGCCAGCCGGCTTTATGAGTCAGAGTCCCTAAAACGCTTGAGGCTCCTGGGTTTAAGCCTTAAAACGCTCAAATTGCACTGTCGGGGAAAAGCCGCTGTTATGAAGGTGCTGAATAATATGTATGAACAAACCGGCGCCGGCCCCGAACATACCGATGAGTTCGTAAATTATCCAAAAAGCATCAAGGGGGTCGAACTTGGTATTCTTCTTAGGCATGACAAACAAAAAGGTATAATAAAGGCCAGCTTTCGCTCTAAAAGCGTGATCAATGTAAATAAATTAGCCGGTATTTTTAAAGGCGGCGGCCATTACAGGGCAAGCGGCTGTACAATAAGAGGAAGCATGGACACTGTTGAACGGATGATTATTAAAGAGGTTAAAAAGATTATTAAATGAACGGTATTTTATTAATTGATAAGCCGGCCGGGCCAACGTCGCACGATGTGGTTGACATAATCAGAAAAAGATTTAAGATAAAAAAGGTGGGGCACGCGGGCACACTCGATCCCGCGGCAACCGGACTTTTGGTGATTCTCATAGGTGCTGCCACCAAGGCCTCCGGCAGGCTCTTGGGCGGTGATAAGGAGTACGAGGTAACCTGCCTTCTGGGTGTCCGTACAGATACCGATGACACCGCGGGAAAAATAAAAAGCAGGCAGGATAATATAACAGTCAGCCGCCGGCAGGTAGAGCAAGCCATGGAAAGCTTTAGGGGGCAAATCAGGCAGCGCGTCCCGCGGTATTCGGCGGTTAAGGTAAACGGTAAAAAACTATATGAACTGGCCCGTCAGGGCCGGCAATTCAGCCCGCCGGAAAAAGAGGTTACCGTTTACGAACTTGGGATTATTGAATTCAACCTTCCCAATGTTCATCTAAGGATAAAGTGCTCTAAGGGTACCTACGTAAGGTCGTTGTGCCGTGACCTGGGGGAACTTTTGGGCTGCGGCGGGTGCGCGGCCGCGTTAAGGCGCCTGCGGTCGGAGCCTTTTAGCGTAAAAGACGCCGTAAAACTCGATGAGGTAAAGAAAATGACAGACAACCAATTGCTAACACTATTAAAGCCGGCGGCAAACGATGAAAATTTATAATGGATTAGCATCTTTAAAAAACGTTACATTCAGGAGCGCGGTTACACTCGGAGTATTTGACGGTGTCCACTTAGGGCACCGCAGCATTATCAGTTCTCTTGTAGAAAAATCCCGCCAATTAAAACTAAAAAGCGTTGCCGTTACCTTTGAGCCCCACCCTGAAAAGCTATGGAACAAAAGGCAGCTGCATTATATTAACACTCTCCCGGAGCGCCTTGAGCTGATTGAATCATTGGGCGTTAACGTATGCGTAGTTGTCAACTTTACTAAAAAATTCGCGTCTATGGAGGCAAAAAAGTTTATCACGGAGATACTAATAAAAAAACTGCGTATGTCTGCCGTAACCGTCAACCCCGAGTACAAATTTGGTAAGGACGCCGCCGGCACTGTTCATCTTTTAGATAAAATGGGAGCGGAATACGATTTTAAGATACTCAGGGTTAAAACCGTAAAAAGGGGCGGCAAAACGGTAAAAAGCACCTTAATTAGGCACCTCTTGAGAGAGGCCTGCCTGCGCCGCGCGAACACACTTTTAGGCAGGCCTTACTTTATAGAGGCGGCGGTAATTAGGGGGAGCGGTTATGGAACGAAACTCGGATACCCCACCGTCAATCTAAAACTCCGTCAGGACATACTACTCCCTGAAGGAGTTTACATCTGCCAGGCCGGCCTTTCCGGTGAACAGTATGAAGCAGCCGTCAACATCGGATACCGCCCGACAATCAACAAAAATCCATACCGGGACAGAACCATAGAGGCCTACCTCCTGAACTTTTCAAAAAATATCTACGGCAAAAATATAAAAATACACTTTTATAAAAAAATTCGGGATGAAAAAAGATTTAAAAGCGCCGCGTATCTCAAAATAGCCATTGAGGCGGATGTAAAAAAAACAAGAAGTTATTTTAAAATAAAAAGGCTGAAAAATTTAATTAGTGAAGTCTAAGCTCCATAATTTACTTTAAATTATGCTTTACAAAGCGTTTGGCTTGTGCTAATATATAGCTTCAAATGTAGTTCCCTTAAGTCCCTCCGTAACGTTGGGATGGGGTATTCAGTGAATAATATAGAGGTTTGAGGAAGGAGGACAGAGTTTAAGAATCACCCTGGCTAAAGAAAGAAAAAAAGAAG
>DAOVNW010000154.1 GCA_030630095.1 Candidatus Omnitrophota bacterium | reverse complement strand
GTTTCTGGGAGCCCGTCTTGAATCTACTTTAAAACAAACCAGCCTTTTCAATAAGCCTTCTTCTTTTTGTTTAACAAGAACGTCTTTACCGACAAACTCCTTATCTAAATCTACAAAAATACCAAGCCCCGCTTCAAGCGGGCTTGTCTTGTCATCAAGCTCATGCCCATATAAGGGGTAGGACATTTCAAGCCTTAAGGTATCCCGCGCCCCTAAGCCGCCGGGCTTTACCCGCTCATCTTTTAAAAGTATATTCCATAATTCTATGGCTTTATCAGAGCTTATGTAAATTTCATAACCAAGCTCACCTGTATAACCGGTACGGCTGATAATACTACTGCCGCCTAAAACATCAAAATATGAAAATGTATAATAGGATAATTTTTCAATATCAGATGATATAATCTTTTTCAAGATATCTCTCGATAAAGGGCCCTGCAAGTCAATCTTTGCTGTTTTATCGGAAATATCCTCAAGGTTTATATCTTCCGGTAGATGCTTTTTAAGATTACTAAAGTCATCATCCTTGGTCGCGGCGTTTACTACTATCATATACTTATCAGCACTTATTTTGTATACAATAAGGTCATCTATCACTCCGCCTTTTTCATTAAGCATAAAACCGTAACGGCAGGTCTTCGCGGGCATTTCTTCTATGTTCATAGTTACAATTTTATTTAGGGCGTCACCCGTACCTGAAATAATAAATTCACCCATATGGCAGATATCAAAAAGGCAGGCCGACTTTCGTGTCCAGTTGTGCTCATCAATAATGCCGCTATAACTAATAGGCATATCCCAGCCGCCAAAAGGAGCAAATTTGGCGCCTAATTTTATGTGTTGGCTGTGCAGCGGTGTAGTTTTTAAGTTCATTTGAAGCTCCATTAATCAGGAAACTCCTTCTAAAACTATTAAAAGGTTTTTATTGCTTACGTGCTCAATTAATATAGCAATAAACAGGGTATATTGCAAGACAAAAAAAGGGTTCTTCCCCAAATTTGACGCAAAAAGGGGAAGAACCCTGATTACATACCTGCCTGCCGGCAGGCAGAGATTTAACAAGATTACACAGATTTTACAACGACAATATAATCACTGTAATCTGCTTTTTAATCTTTGTAATCAGAAGCTTTCCTTGTATAAAGATAACAAAATCGGGAAAGCTTCTTTTATTCCGCTTTAGGCGGCGTATTCTTGCTCTTATCCTTTAGAACCTCACCTATTCCGGCGATACTTGAAAGAATGCCGGATGCTTCATAAGGTAAAAATATCTTTGAGGCCTTGCCGTCAGCTATCTTTTCAAGGGTTTCTAAGTACTTAATGGCAATCAGGTCATTTGTAGGTCTTCCTTCATGAATAGCATTGTACACAGTCCCAATTGCCTCTGCCTCACCCTTGGCTACCGTCAACTTTTGATACTTATCCGCGTCAGCTACCTTTTTTATGGCCTCGGCTTTACCCTCCGCCGTTAAAACAGCCGACCTCTTACTACCTTCGGCTTCCAGAATCATCGCCCGCCTGTCACGCTCGGCCTTCATCTGCCTGTGCATAGCCTCGGTAACATCCTTGGGCGGCTCAATCCTTTGAAGCTCTACCCTGGTCACCTTGACGCCCCATTTGTCCGTAGCGTCATCAAGAATTTCCCTGAGTTTGGTATTAATAAGTTCTCTTGATGTAAGCGACTCATCTAAGGCTAAATCACCGATAAGATTTCTTAAGTTGGTCTGGGCAAGTTTGGTTGCCGCCATATAAAAGTTAGCTATATTATAGGTTACCTTTACCGGGTCGGTTACCTCATAATAAGTAACAGCATCCACCTCAACCGCTACGTTATCTTTAGTGATAACCGCCTGTGGCGGGATATCAACCACCTGCTCCCTCATATCTACCTTAATCATCTTCTCGACCACAGGCATAATCAGGGTTAGTCCACTGCCGGCGGTGCGCTGATACCTGCCCAACCTCTCAATCAGGCCTTTTTCCCAGGGCCTGATAATCCTGATGGCCTGTCCTCCGAGAATAAACAGGAAAACAGCAAATATAACAAATAATGCTGTCATTATTATCCCTCCTCTTTTTTAAGCTTCACAATTAAACGCGTACCTTCCAATCTTATAACTTCTATTTTCTTTCCTACCTGAATTATTTCTCCGGCCTCACTGTCAACACGCCACTCATCTTCATCTACTCTTACCCGTCCTGTATTTTTGTCGTTATCAATCTCTTCTAAGACTATGCCTGTTTTACCAATAAGCCTGTCGGCGCCTATTCCCGGCGGCTGTTTTTTTGTAAGGCGGTTGGCAAGCTTTCTGGTAGCCGCTAAAAGCGCACCTGAGACAACTACAAAGGCCAGTCCCTGCCATCCAAAACCTACACCGAGATAGGCCAGCGCTCCGGATACCAGCGCGGCAATCCCAAACCAGAGCAGAAAAAAACCCGCGGTAAATATCTCACCGATAATAAATAAACCTCCCAATCCAATCCACATCCACCAAACTTCAATATTCATATCGCCGCCTCCTTGTTTATATTTATAAGCAAGACGTTCGCATTCGCTCACTCTAAGCCTGCCTGCCGGTAGGCAGGGATTAAGTTTTTTTACTTAATTCTGTGTTCAAATCCTGCTTTTAACTTAATCCTTAATCCTTAATCCTGTTTTTTGACCTAACAGCCTTAATGACTACAATAAATACAATTACTCCTAAAGCAAGAACAAGATTAATATACCAGAATTCGGGATAAATGGCAAGGATGAACTTTTTTTACTCGAGAGGACTATCTTCCGTTAAAGCTTCTTTATGGTCTATAGTAAAAGTAGAATATACGCCATCTCCGTCTAAATCGCCCCGGGCGGTCGCGGTAAACGAATCTTTGTCAGCATCAACTACCTCATACTGGTAATACGCTTCTTTTAAAGGCGGAATAAATCCCAGCTCTTCCCACGCCTCAACACCCTCGTCCCATTTTAGCTTTTCAGCAGAAGGAATAACAGATGGATTCCTGGGACAGTTTATATAGGCGCCGTATTTTTCTTTATAGGCTTCCTGGCAGGAGTGTATTGTCCGGAGGTTTGCTTTTGACCGGATACTTCTTGCCTCAAACCGCCCTTCATTAAATGCCTGTTTTATATTCGGCGCGGCCAGAATAAGTATTACAAGTATCAACAGTCCGGCAAAAAATCTAATAGTTCCCAATATTACTCCCGCTATGGCAAAACCCCTGCCTCTTACCTCATTTTCT